>JAAZAI010000330.1 GCA_012514445.1 Lentisphaerota bacterium | reverse complement strand
CGCAGGACGTCGTTGAGGATTTCGATGTCGGTGAAATGGAGCCCCGTCGTCGGCTCGTCGAAGATGAACAGCGTGCTCCCCCGCTTCGCGCCGCGCTTGCCCGCCGCTTCGGCGAGGTGTCCGGCCAGCTTGAGCCGCTGCGCCTCGCCGCCGCTGAGCGTCGGCACCGGCTGCCCGATCTTCAGGTAGCCCAACCCCACCTCGACGAGGGGCTTGAGCGCCTCGAGCACCCGCGAATCGAACGCAAACGCCTCGAGCGTCTCCTCGACGGTCATCTCGAGGACGTCGGCGATCGAGATCATCCGCTCGCGCGTCGGCCACGGCATTGCGACCTCGCAGATTTCGCGGCGGTAGCGGCGGCCGCCGCACGTCTCGCATTTGAGGTACACGTCGCTCAGGAACTGCATCTCGACGAGCTCGTAGCCCGAGCCCTCGCACACCGGGCAGCGCCCCACGCCCGAATTGTAGCTGAAGTCGCCGTAGGAGAAGCCGCGCTCCACCGCGGCCGGGAGCTTTGCGAAGCAGCGGCGGATCGCGTCGAAGGCGCCGACGTAGCTCGCCGGCGTCGAGCGCGTCGTCTTGCCGATCGGCGACTGGTCCACCAGAACGACGTCCGCGAGGAACTCCCCGCCGACGACGTCCTCGCACGCGCCGCACCATTCCACGGACTGTCCAAGGCGGCGGCGGAGGTTCGCGTAGAGCACGTCGTTGACGAGCGTGGACTTGCCGGACCCGCTCACGCCCGTGACGACCACGAGGCGGTTGAGCGGAAACTCGACGGAAACGTCCTTCAGGTTGTGCTCGCTTGCACCGACGACGCGGATCGTGCGCAGCGGTGCCGACGACGCGTCCTCGCGCCGCCGCGGGCGCGGCGGCGCGGTGCCGAAGAGATACGGCGCCGTCGCGCTCGCGGCGCAACCCGCCAGGGCGCCGACGCGGCCGTTGAAGACGACGGCGCCCCCGCGCTCGCCGGGGCCGGGGCCCATTTCGACGACGCGGTCCGCCGCGGCGATGACGTCCGGGTCGTGCTCGACCACGAGCACGGTGTTGCCCGCGTCGCGAAGCCGCCGCAGCACCGAGATCAGCCGACCCACGTCGCGCGGATGGAGCCCGATGCTGGGCTCGTCGAGGACGAAGAGCGTGTTGACGAGCGAACTGCCGAGGGCTTGCGTGAGATTGATCCGCTGCACCTCGCCGCCGCTGAGCGTCCGGGACTGGCGGTCGAGGGTCAGGTAGTCGAGGCCCACGTCGCAGAGATACGCCAGGCGCGGCACGATCTCGTCGAAGAGCGTCTGGGCGTCCCGCGAGGGAATCGTCTCGCGAAGCGCCTCGAAGAAACGGCGCACGTCGCGAATCGGCTGCAGCATGAGCTCGTGGAGGTTGAAGGACTTGCCGTCGGCGACGAGCCGCCAGTTCAGCGCGGCGGGCTTGAGGCGGGAGCCGCCGCAGTCGGGGCAGAGGCGGTATTCGCGGTAGCGCGAGAGCATGACGCGCACGTGCATCTTGTAGGCGCGCGACTCGAGCCAGTCGAAGAAGCGCTTGACGCCCCACCAGACGCGCTCCTCCCAGCCGCCCTCCCCTTCCATCACCCAGCGGCGATCATCCTCGGACAAGTCGCGCCATGGCGTCTTCACAGGGAACTTGCGCTTCTTCGCGTAGGTCATCAGCTCCTTCTGGCATTCGAGGAAGCTCGCGGTCTGGAAGGGCTTGATGCAGCCCTCCGCGACGCTCTTCGAGGCATCCGGCACGACGAGCGATTCGGAGAACGCGATCGTGCGACCGAAGCCGCGGCAGCGCTCGCAGGCGCCGGCCGGGGAGTTGAAGGAGAAGAGGTTCGGCGTCGGCTCCTGGAAGTCGAGCTCGCAGTCGGGGCATCGCAGCCGGCTGCTGAACTTCAGCTCGGCCGCCTCCGCGCCGTCCTCCGCGATCCGGATGACCGACAGCTCGCCCTTGCCCTTCTCAAAGGCGGCCTCGAGGGACTCGGCGATGCGCGCGCGCTTCGTGTCGGCGAAAGCCACGAGATCCTGCGCGACGCGCAACCGGCCGTCCGGTTCGTCGACGATGCGCCGGTATCCCTGCTTCTCGAGCAGGGCGAGCGTCTCCTCGCGTGAAAAGCTCGACGGGATGGCGACGCGGAAGACGATCAGCGCGCGAGAGCCCGCGAAGCCCGCAGCCTGCAGCTTGCCGAAGACGCTCTCCGGGGTGTCGACCGCGATTTCCCTGCCGCAGCCCGGGCAGAAGAGGCGCGCGCGCTTGGCGAAGAGCAGTTTGAGGTGGTCGTTGAGCTCCGTCATCGTGCCGACCGTGGAGCGCGAGGTGCGGACCGGGTTGATCTGGCGGATCGCGATGGCGGGCGGGATGCCCTCGACGGAGTCCACGTCGGGCGGATCCATGCGCTCGAGGAACATGCGCGCGTAGGAGGAGAACGTCTCCATGTAGCGGCGCTGGCCCTCCGCGTACACGGTGTCGAAGGCGAGGGAGGACTTGCCGGAACCGCTGACGCCGGTCACCACGATGAATTCGCCGATCGGAAGGTCGATGTCGAGATCGCGGAGGTTGTTCTGGCGCGCGCCCCTCACGCGAATGGCGGCGGCGACGTCGTCGCGGGGCTTGTCGTGCGCATGATCCTGTCCGCACGGGCAATCCTTCTTTCGCGTGTCACGTTTCTGCATTGTCTTCGGTGCCTAGAGGGTACGCTTGATCTGATCTTCGGCGAGGTGGCGGAGTAGCGACACGGCCTCGTCGCGAGAGGCGTCGCCCGAGGTCAGGACGTCCAGGGCGGCGAGCGCCTCGGACGTGAGCGCGCCGGCGCGGCGCTTCGCCTCGTCGATCTCCACGACCTGCAAAATGCCCATTTCGTCCTTCTTGGCCGGATCGTCGGCGTCGAGGAGGTCGTCCACGATCTGGAAGGCGACGCCGAGGTTCAGCCCGTAGCGCCGCAGGGCCGCGAGCTGCGCGCCGTCCGCGCCGCCGGCGATGCCGCCCATGGCGAGCGCGCAGCGGATCAGGTCGGCCGTCTTGTGCTCGTGGACGTAGGCGACGCGCGCCTCGTCGTGCGGCGGACGGGCCGTGACGTCGACCCACTGGCCGCCGATCACGCCGGCCGGCCCGGCCGCGGCGGCGAGTTCGCGCGCGAGGGCGCAAACGGCGGCCGGGGCGACGGGCGAACGCAGCGCCAGCTCGAAGGCCACGGCCTGGAGCGCGTCGCCGGCCAGAACGCCCTCGGCGTAGCCGTATTTCGCATGGACCGTCGGCTGGCCGCGGCGGAGCAAGTCGTCGTCCATGCAGGGCAGATCGTCGTGGATCAGGGTGTAGGTGTGCAGCGCCTCGATGGCGAGGGCCGCCGGAAGCGCCGGCTCGAAGACGCCGGAGACCGCCTGGCAGGCGGCCATGCAGAGAACCGGGCGCAGACGCTTGCCACCCGTCAGAAAGGCGTAGCGCAGCGGTTCGCGGAGCGTCTCCGGAATGCCGGAGTCCGGGACGAGCCCGTCGGGGGTGAAGAGCGCCTGGATCGCGGCCTCGGCCGCCTGGCGATACTGTCCTGCTTGTTGCACAAAGTCCATGATGATGCTCCGGGGGCCGCCGATGGGGTGTCGGGTTGCGTTTGCCTGCCGGTCATTATCGCACAGCAGGACCCGCAGGGCAAGGACGACCCGTTGCTAAATTGACAACCCCGGCGGTTTGTGCGACTATTGAAGTTTTCAGAAAGGCAGGCGGCGGCGCACCGAATCGGATCTCCCCTTTGAATGGGCCGCCGCGTTGTTCACCATCGACTGCGCACGAAGGATTCCGAGCATGAAACTCCCCGTAAGCTGGCTCTCCGACTACATCGACATCGCCGATCTCTCCGTCCAGGAACTCGCCGACCGCATCACGTTCGCCGGGATCGAGATCGAGGGCATCGAACAGGTCGGCCCCTGCTTCGACAACATCGTCGCCGGCGAAGTCCGCGTCTGCGAGGCGCACCCCGGCTCCGACCACCTCCACGTCGCCCGCGTCTTCGACGGGGAAACCGAGACGCAGGTCGTCTGCGGCGCCCCCAACTGCCGCGCCGGTCTCATCGTCCCCTTCGCCCGCATCGGCGCCGTCATGGCCGACGGCATGGTCATCAAAAAGGGCAAGCTGCGCGGGGTCGAATCCTTCGGCATGCTCTGCTCCGCTCGCGAACTCGGCCTCTCCGGCGACCACGCGGGCATTCTCGAGATGGACCCCGCCACGAAGCCCGGCACGCCGCTCGCCGCGATCTACGGCGCCTCCGAAACCGTCTTCGAGGTGGAGATCACCTGGAACCGCCCCGACTGCCTCAGCATCATCGGCATCGCCCGGGAGTTCGCCGCCATCCTCGACCGCCCGCTCAAGCTTCCCGCCGTCGACTTCCCCGTCGTGAAGCAGAAGGCCTCCGATCTCTGCAGCGTGACCGTCCACAACGCGGCGCAATGCCCGGACTACCTCGCGCGCGTCCTCCCGCACGTCGAGCGCCTCCCGAGCCCCGAGTGGATGCGCAAGCGTCTCGAGCTCTGCGGCATGCGCTCGATCGACGTCGTCGTCGACGTCTCCAACTACGTCATGCTCGAATGCGGCCAGCCTTTGCACACCTTCGACTACGACCACGTCGCCGGCCACGCCATCCACGTCCGCAACGCCGCCGAGGGCGAATCGATCAAGACCCTCGACGGCGCCGTGCGCAAGCTCGACGCCGGAATGCTCGTCATCGCGGACGGCTCCGGCCCGCTGGCCATCGCCGGCGTCATGGGCGGCGAGGGCAGCGAAATCCGACCGGAGACGCACGCCGTGCTCCTCGAGAGCGCCAGCTTCGCCGCGCCCTCCGTCAAACGCACGGCGACGGCGCTCGAGATGCGCACCGAGTCCTCCCACCGCTTTGAGCGCGGGGTCGATCCCTTCCTCACGGACTGGGCGAGCCGCCGCGCCTGCTCGCTGCTCGTCCGGCACGCCAACGCCGTCGTCGCGGAGGGCGCCGTCGAAGCCGACGCGCGCCCGCAGGAGAAGGTTCGCGTGACGCTGCGCTTCCGCCGCGCCTGCGACGTGATCGGCATGGACATCCCGGCCGAGCGGCAGATCGCCATCCTGAAGGGCCTCGGCTTCGCACTCGAATCCTCCACGCCCGACGCCGCCACGTTCGTCGTCCCCTCCTACCGCGTCGACGTCGATTGCGAAGCGGACCTCGTCGAGGAGGTCGCGCGCATGAACGGCCTCGCCGCCCTGCCCGACGTCCTCCCCGCGACGACGATCGTGCCAGACGCCGACGACTCGCCCGCGCGCGCCGTCTCGGCCTGCCGACAGGCGCTTGTGGCCCTCGGCTTCTCCGAGATCCTCAACTACAGCTTCACCGCGCCGTCCACGCTCGACGCCGTCGCCCCCTCCGCCGCCGCCCGCCGCGTCGTCCTGCCCAACCCCGTCAGCGCCGACAACGCCGTCCTGCGCGATTCGCTCGTCCCGCAGATGATCGAGACGATGGGCTACAACAACGCCCATGGGAATCCCACGGCCGCGCTCTTCGAAATGGGCCGCGTGTTCTTCAAGGACGCCAAGGGCGCGATCGCCGAGGAGGACCGCGTCTGCCTCGGCGTGATGGGCTTCGCGGGGCGCAGCGCGCTCGACAGCACGCGCGTCGTCGAGCCGTCCGAATCGGCGCTCTGGCTCAAAGGCGCGCTCGAGGCGCTGCTGGCGCGGCTCCACGCGCCGCAGATGCGGCTCGAACCGGTCGCGGCCGAAGGCTTCGAGCCCGGCTTCGCCGCCAGGATCGTCGTGGCCGGCCGCGAGGCGGGCGTCATCGGCCTCGCCGCCGCCGCGCTGCGCCGCCAGTGGCGCATCGCCTCGCCGCTCTGCATCGCAGAGATCCGGCGCGACGCGATCCTCGGCAACGTCTTCAAGACCGTCGCCGCCAAGGACGTCCCCGCGTTCCCCGCGACGACGCGCGACATCGCCCTCGTCGCCGGCGAAGGCGTGACGCACGAGCAGATCGTCAAGACCATCCGCAAGGCCGCACCGCCGGAGCTCGAGGACGTGCGCCTCTTCGACATCTTCAAGGGCAAGTCGCTCGGCGTCGGCAAGACGAGCCTCGCCTACAGCCTGACCTACCGCGCCGCCGGACGCACCCTCAAGGACGAGGAGGCGAACACCTTCCACGACAAGGTCAAGGCCGCCTTGAAGGCCGCCCTCGCCGTCGAAATCCGCGAAGGCTGATTCCAACGCCCGGCGCGTTCCGCTTCAAATTGAATTGTAACCAGCAGAAAGTCACCGATCCATGAAAAACCTCGTTGTCCTCGCCGCCGGCATGGGAAGCCGCTACGGCGGTCTCAAGCAGATGGATCCCGTTGGCCCCAACGGCGAGTTCATTCTAGACTACAGCGTCAACGACGCCCTTCACGCCGGCTTCAGCCGCATCGTCTTCGTGATCCGCCGCGACCTCGAGAAGGACTTTCGCGAGATCGTCGGCCGCAAGTGGGAGGAGCAGGCGGACGTGCGCTATGCGATGCAGGACCTCGACGACCTGCCGCCGGGTTTCTCCCCGCCTCCCGACCGCAAGAAGCCCTGGGGCACCGCCCACGCCGTGCTTGCCGCGCGCCGCATCGTCACCGGCTCGTTCGCCGTCGTCAACGCCGACGACTTCTACGGCGCCGAATCGTTCCGGCTCGCGGCCGGCTGCCTCGACGCTACCGCCTCCGAGCCCTACACCCACTGCATGGTGGCGTACCGCCTGGACAAGACGCTCTCGAAGTTCGGCAGCGTCTCGCGCGGCGTCTGCACCGTCGACGACCAGGGCATGCTCGTCGACATCCGCGAGCGCCTCGCCCTCAAGCGCGG
>JAAZAI010000036.1 GCA_012514445.1 Lentisphaerota bacterium | reverse complement strand
GCCAAGGCGCTGCTGGCCGGGGGCCTGCCCATCAAGCAGGTGGCCGAAGCGGTCGGCTACCCGGCCCCGTGCCATTTCATGCGGGTGTTCCGCCGCGTGACGGGCGCAACGGCGGGGGGCTTCGTCCGCGCCAACTCCGGGCGGTCGCCGTAGCGGCCTTGGGTGTGCGTAATCGGTCACTCGGCGGGGTTTCGGCGGATTGCGCAGCGAGGCGGGGCGTAGCCGTCCACGCAAGCCGCCAATGTGATATTGAAGATCACTTCGAGCAAAATTACAATCATGCCGGAACCGGGACGAATGAGGAGCAACGCGGAGGCGCGGGGATCGCGGAGGGAGACGAGAGTGGGTTTCAGTCAAGAAAAGACAAGACGGCATGCTCCTGCCGCCTGTCTCCGCGCTCTCCGCGTCCCCGCGATGTCATCTCGACTAAAAAGTCCGTTCAAAATTACAAAACGGGCTTTTTGCGGCGGAGCACTGCCGTGTCTTCCCAAGGCGCCCGCGCCGGGAAGCGCGGTCGAGTGCGGCTCGCCGGGACGGCGTCGCCCCACCTTTGCCCAGCGGATGCCCGCCATGACCTCAAGACGGGATTCTGTCTGCGCTCCCCACCCCGCCGACTGACCGATCACCTTTTTTTCCGGCTTTGCACGCGGCGCGCGGGTATGCTATAGTCATGCATTCGATTTTAACCCAAGGCAATTGCATGAACATCGACATTGAAACCGTTTCCCCGACCCGCAGCAAGCTGCTCTGCACCGTGACCCCGGAGGAGTTCAAGGCCGAAACCGACCAGGTGACCCGCGAATTCGTCGCCAAGGCCGTGATCCCCGGCTTCCGCAAGGGCAAGGCCCCCCGAGAGGCCGTCGATCGGCACTACGGCGCCGACATCGCCAGCGACACGATCAACCGCGTCGTCAACAAGTACTACCGCAAGGCGGTCGAGGACAAGCAGGTGAAGGTCTTCGAGCTGATCAACATCGCCGACGTGGACCGCACGGACGAGGGCGGGCTGGGCTTCGTGGCGGAGGTCGATCTGGAGCCGGAGTTCGAGCTTCCGGACTACGAGGGCGTGCCCGTGGACAGCGCCGACACCGCGACGACCGAGGAGAAGGTCGACGAGGAGCTCGAGTCCTTCCGCAAGAGCATGTCCACCTTCAAGGACTTCACGGCCGAGTCCGTGGCCGCCGAGAACGACATGCTCAACATCGCCTACGCGGCGACGGTCGACGGCAAGCCCATGGCGGAGGCGTTCCCGGAAGCCGGCGTGCTCGCCGCCCGCGAAGCCTCCTGGTGCACGATCGGCAGCAAGTACTACATGATCCCCGGCCTCACCGACGCGCTCGCCGGCGCCAAGCTCGGCGAGAAGCGCACCGTCCGCGTCGTGTTCCCGGAGGACTTCCACAACGAGAAGCTCCGCGGCGTCGCCGCCGACTACGAGGTCGTCGTGAAGGAGGGCAGGCACCTCGTCGTGCCCGAGATCGACGAGGCGTTCCTCAAGCCCCTCAACTGCGAGAGCGTCGAGGTGCTCCGCGAGCGCATCCGCGGGCATCTCGAGGGCGCCGCCCGCCAGCAGGACCGCGAGCGCCGCTTCCATCAGATCGTCGACTACCTCGTGAAGGCGGCGCCCTTCGAGCTGCCCGCCGCCGAGTTCGAGCGCCGCACCGAGGAGGCGCTCAACCGCCTCGTGCAGTACGGCATGCGCCGCGGCGCCTCCAAGGAGGAGCTGGCCGCCGAGCGCGATCGCCTCACCAGCACCGCCAGGCAGCAGGCGGACATGCAGATCCGCTCGACGATGATCCTGCGCCGGATCGCCGACAAGCTCGACATCAAGCTCGACGACGACGAATTCAAGTCCTACCTCGCGCAGACCTTCGATCGCCAGCGCCTTGCGGACGCCCAGGTGAAGGAGATCGTCAAGGACCGCGAGCGCGTCCGCGCCCTCTACGGCGAGGCGGTCGTCCACAAGACTCTCGAGGCCCTGCTCGAAAAGGCGAAGCCCACGGACACGCTCAACGCCTGAGCCCCGCCCGCCCCGCAATCCGTCATCCCAAGGTAACCCATGCACGCACAATACGTTCCCTTCGTCATCGAGCAGACCGGCCGCGGCGAGCGCTCCTACGACATCTACTCGCGCCTGCTCAAGGACCGCATCGTCTTCATCGGCTCGCCGATCGAGGACGCCATGGCCACGGTCATCATCGCCCAGCTCCTCTTCCTCCAGTCGGAGGACGCGGAGAAGGACATCTCGGTGTACATCAACTCGCCCGGGGGCGTCGTCACCGCCGGCATGGCCATCTACGACACGATGCAGTACCTCAAGTGCGACTGCGCCACGTACTGCATCGGGCAGGCCGCCTCCATGGGCGCCGTGCTGCTCGCCGCCGGGGCCAAGGGCAAGCGCTTCGCGCTGCCCAACGCCCGCGTCATGATCCACCAGCCCCATGGCGGCGCCGAAGGCCAGGCGACGGACATCCGCATCCAGGCGGACGAGATCATCCGCACCCGCGCGATCCTCAACAACATCCTCTGCTAGAAGACCGGCAAGGACCTCGCCACGATCGAGCGCGACACCGACCGCGACTTCTTCATGTCCGCCGCCGAGGCCAAGGCCTACGGCATCGTCGACGAAGTCCTCGTCCCCAAGCCCCGCGCCGCGAAGGCGAAGTAACGTCATGGCACCTCCCAAGAAACCCCGCACCCCGACCAGCAAGACCTGCACCTTCTGCGGCGTCTCCAACGTGCTGGAGCCCGATCTGATCGAGTTCCAGGGCGAGTGGATCTGCCCGGACTGCCTGGCGGAGCAGGAGACGATGCTCAAGTCCGCGATGGAGAACATCGCGCTGCTCCGCGGCGAGGCCTCCCGCAAGACCGCCGCCCGGACGGGCGTCCGCTCCGTCCGCAACAGCAGCCACGAAGAACTCTTCGGCGAACCCCCCGGCGCTGACGCGCCCCCCGCCAAGCCCGCCAAGGCGCCGCCGCCGCGCAAGGTCCCCTCGCCGCGCGAGATCAAGGAGTTCCTCGACAAGTACGTCGTCGGCCAGGAGGAGACCAAGCGCGTCATCTCCGTCGCCGTCCACAACCACTACAAGCGCATCTTCTCCGGCAAGCCGGAGATCGACCGCGCGTTCGAGGACGTCGAGATCGAGAAGAGCAACATCCTCCTGCTCGGCCCCACCGGCTCCGGCAAGACGCTCATCGCGCGAACCCTCGCGCGCATCCTCGACGTGCCCTTCGCCATCGCCGACGCCACGACGCTCACCGAGGCGGGCTACGTCGGCGAGGACGTCGAGAACATTCTGCTCAACCTCATCCAGTCCGCCGGCATGGACATCGAGAAGGCCAAGCACGGCATCGTCTTCATCGACGAGATCGACAAGATCGGCCGCCGCACCGACAACGTCTCCATCACGCGCGACGTCTCCGGAGAGGGCGTCCAGCAGGCGCTGCT
>JAAZAI010000329.1 GCA_012514445.1 Lentisphaerota bacterium | reverse complement strand
GTCGTAGCCGGGTTGGTACTTCGCTGCGGCGCGCCCCGCGCGTCCGCCACGGTTGGAGGGGCGCAATCCCTTGCGACCGCATTCGGGCGCGTCGCGCACCTGCTCCGCAACGCAGGCAAAGTTTGTAGTGGCGCCGTGAGGCGCTGGCGCGGCGGCCAAGGGCCTGGCCGCCGCATGACTCTGCCACGGGATCGCTCGCGCCAGACAACAGCGGCTTGCCGGAACGGCTGCGCCCCACCTCGCCTCGTTCGGTCTGAGGCCGAGACGCCGCAGCAACGCGAAACACGAAAAGGTTCAACGGGGTCTGGGGCGTCCCCAGCCACAACTACTCCCTACGCTCTACGCACCACTCACTTCTCTTCGGAAAGTCGCCGACATCTCTCAAACCCTCGGCGACTGATCGGGTGCGGCGAATTGGGATGAAGGTTCCGACTCGACGATCCGATCCCAGTCGCCGACCATCCGGATGCGCCGGCCTGGCGAAACGACGAGGAATTCGTCGCTCGGCCATTCGCCGCGCAAGAGCATCCGGAGGAGGCGCAGGCTGCCGTCCAGATCCCGGAATTCCCTGCCTTCCGCCTCGGCCTTCGCGCGGCAGATCTCCCGGGCCTCCGCCGACGGCACTTCCGGCGTCGCGATGAAGTGGATGGGTTGGAGGACGCCGTCGAGCTTCGGATGCATGGCCTCGTAGATGTACTGGGCGTCGTCCTCGCCGTATTGCTCGACGAGCGCGGCGTAGTTGTCGCCGAGCATCATCTCCCCGTCCGTGAAGAAGTACTCGCCGTGCTCGACGAATCCCACCGAGCTGAACGGCGTGCTGGGCATCGCCGCGAAGAGGTCTTCGAAGCGCTTGCGGCTGCCCAGCAGCACGCCGCAGCAATCATGGCTGCGCGGCAGCACGAGCGGGACGTCGCGCGCCGCGAGGCCGTCGGTGGCTCGCCCGCAGAGGCCGTAGCCGAGCAGCACGGCGTCGAAGTCGGCTGCGTCGTCCACGGCCGCCTGCAGCTTCGCGTGGAGGGTGCGGGGCTTGGCGTGTTCGCCGAGTTCGATGAACTCGAAGTGGAGCTCGTGCGGCGAAGCTTGCGCCGCCACCTCCATCTCCCGCTTGAAGACATTGCACGAAACGACTTTGAATTTCATCTTACATCGCCTTGAGCTTTTTCCAGATCGCGGCTGCGCCTTCCGCGGTGTATTGCCGGATGCAGAAGTCCACGCGCCAGCGGCGGGCCCCGGCCTCGCGCAGCGGGGCCGCCCAGGCGGACGCCTCGTGCGGCGCCGCGTTCGTCACGAGCGCGCGGCAGTCGCGCATCGTGACGACGACGTCTTCGCCGCGCGTCGTGCGCAGCCGCGTCTCTTCCTGTCCGCGCTTCGGTCCGCAGCTCCCGCAGGACGCGCCGAGCGCGGAGACGGGGCACGCCTCCGAGATCATCAGCGGCGTGTCCTGGTGGAGGATGACGGTCGCGATGTCGCCCCACGTGCGCACCAGCGCTTCGGCGTCGTCCCGCGTCGTTTCGGGCGAGAGCGTCACGCCGCTCGCTCCGCGGTCGAGCCATTCCTCGATCGCCTCCGAATTCCAGGCGGAGAGCGTCCAGTCCGCCTCGAGGTCATGCCCTTCGGGCGCGAGCGCCCAGGCGTCGGAGTTCGTCGCGAGCCAGCGCGAGAAGCCCTGCGCGGCGAACGACGCGATGCGGGCGCACAGCGCGTCGCGTTCCCAGGCGCGGACGATGAGGGGCAGCGCGAGGCGGACCCTGCCGCGGCCGACGCGGTCGGCGGCGCGGAGGATGTCGGCGTCGGACGCCGGGCCGAGGTCGAGAACGACTTCGTCCGCGTCGTCGATCCCGTCGAGGCACTCGGGCCGGTCGGTCCGGACCGACCAGCGCGGCGGCGTGGCGGCGGGGACGCGCGGAGGGCGCGCCGCGGCGGTCGCCGAGGCTTCGGCGTGGCGGCGTGCGGACACCGCCGCGAGATCGTCGGAAAGGCGGGCGCAGACTTGCCGGCGCAGGTCGTTGATCTGCGAGACGGGCGCGAAAAGGCCGTCGGGATTGTCGATGGCCAGCGACGCGAGGACGAAGCCGGTCTCGCCGAGCTTGGCGCAGGACTCCGCGAGGGACGCCGCGTTGCGTTCGGGGTTCTTGGCCGGCGCGTAGGCGTCGGCGATGGAGGCTTCCGCGGAAAGGCCGCCGGCCTGCGCGCGCAGGCGGATGGCGTCCGCGCTGATTTCCAGGACCATGGTCAGCGGGATCCGGGGTTTGCGGTCGGCCTGCGGCGGCAGCGCCGTGTCGAAGCGCTGCTTGACCGCCTGCGAGGAGGCGCAGTACACCGCGGCGCCGTCGGGGAGGCGTGGCGCTTCGGGCGGCAGCGGCACGCCGACCCAGGAGCCGGCGGGGCATTCGAAGACGGGCGTGCGGCGGTTGGGCGGCGCCTCGAACGCGGCGATGGAGAAGCCGAAGGGGCGGTCCTGCCCGGGCAGGTCGATCTGGATGCCGTCGTGGAGCTGGAGCGCGCGCGACGTGCGGAAGCGCAGCCAGCGGACGCCGTCGGGGCGCGCTGCGACGGCGTCGACCTCTCCGATGCGGACGCCGCGATGGCCGGTGATGTGCGGGTCGATCACGCCCTCGTGGTGCGTCGTGGCGGAGTGCAGACGCGTCCACTTGCGGCTGAAGATGGTCTGCAGATCCTCCTCGGCTTCGCGCAGCTCGCGCTCGGAGCGGAATGCGTCGTCGAGGATGCGGCGGTAGTAGTCCGTGACGGCGGCGACGTAGAGGGGGCTCTTCATGCGCCCTTCGATCTTGAGGCAGGCGACGCCCATGGCGTCGAGGGCGCGCACCGATTCGCCGAGGGCGAGGTCCTTCATCGAGAAGGCGAGGCCGTTCTCGCCGGAGCCGGCGAGCGCGTAGCGGTCGCGGCAGGGGTAGGCGCAGCGGCCGCGGTTGCCGCTGCGGCCGTTGCGGACGGCGGACATGAGGCAGAGGCCGCTGTAGCTGTAGCAGAGGGCGCCGTGGATGAAGACCTCGACGGGGACGCCGGCGGCGGCGATGACGCGGATTTCATCGAAGGTCAGTTCGCGCGCGAGGGTGATCTGGCTGAAGCCCCAGCGCTGCGCGGTCCGGGCGCCTTCGAGGTTGTGGAGGGCCATCTGGGTGCTGGCGTGCAGGGGCAGGTCCGGGGCGACCGTCCGGGCGAGGCGCGCCACGCCGAGGTCCTGGACGATGAGGGCGTCCGCGCCGCATTCGGCTGCCGTGCAGATGGCGTCCGCGAACTGCGGGATTTCGGCCTCGGCCATCAGCGTATTGAGCGTGACGAAGACCTCGCGCCGTCGCGGCTGGACGTGCGCGAAGTGAATGAGTTCGCGCAGTTCGTCTGCGGAGAAATTGACGGCCTCGGCGCGCGCGGAGAAATTGCGCAGTCCGCAGTAGACGGCGTCCGCGCCATGGCGGAATGCCGCATACCCGGCTTCGGGGCCTCCGGCGGGCGCCAGAAGTTTCGCTCTCGTTTTGTTCATGGTCCGTCATGGTAGCACAGCCCGCCGCTTCAGGCAAACGCGGGGTGCGCTTCGACGCAATTAAACGAAGCATTTCAACTTTTATGGTCAGCAATTCGCAATATGGCCATGCGAACGACCTGTGCGACAGCACGGCGATGAATTCAGCGCGAAGAAGCGGCCTCCGCCAAGGCGTCTGCCTGCGCTCCTGGCGTTGGAGGCCTCTCCTTGATGG
>JAAZAI010000328.1 GCA_012514445.1 Lentisphaerota bacterium | reverse complement strand
GCGTTCGCCAAACTGATGAAGCCCATCGCGGACTGAATCCGCCGCAGGGAGGTCGACCGTGCAGGAGCCAATGGATCACGGGGGAAGGACGGACAACAAGATCGTCTTCACCGGCCGGCAGAACAAGATCATCGCCAACGCCATCTCGTTGCTGGCGGCGGCGATCTTCGCGATCGTCATCGGCGTGGGGCTCCACTACTTCTTCCGGTTCGTCTCGGCGCATGCCAGCGTCCTGCTTCCACCCGTCGTGGCGATCATCTTCGCCAAGGTCTTCCAGCCGCTCTACGACGCGCTGCGCTCGGGCTTCTGGAATCTTGTCGGCGGCCGGATGCTGCGTCTGCCGGGCCACGGGCGCTTCCTGCCGGCGGCGGGCGATGGCTGGCGCGAGCGGACGGCGCGCGGCGCGGCGAACGGCTTCGCGGCCCTCGTCCTATTCGCGCTGGTCTTCGTGCCGCTTGGGCTCTTCCTGTGGTTCTTCGGGAAGCTGCTCGTCGAACAACTCCTCGCCCTCGTCAACGCCGCGCCCGGCATGGCGAAGTGGATCGCCGAGACCGCCCGCGAGAAGGCGCCGCAGGTGCTCGACTTCATCGAGCGCCATCAGCTCGAAGGGGTGCTGGCCGCGTTCAACCCGGCCAACATGTTCGACCTCGGCAGGATCACGGCGACGCTGGGCGGCTCGGCCTCCACGATCTGGGGCGGCCTGGCCAGCTTCCTGGGCGCGCTCGCGGGCTGGATCGTCCTGCCCGTCTACACGGTGATCTACCTCGCCTCGCGTCCGCTGGAGGGCTCGGACTTCACCAAGTTGCTCGTGGGCGTCAGCGCCAAGACGCGCAACAACGTGAAGTTCCTCATCGACGAGTTCATCCGCCTCGTCGTCGTCTTCTTCCGCGGCCAGGTGCTGGTGGCGCTCGTGCAAGGCATCCTCTTCGGCCTGGGCTTCCAGCTCGTCGCGAGGCTGCCCTACGGCATGCTGCTGGGGCTGCTGCTGGGGCTCATGAACATCGTGCCCTACCTCGGCAACATCGTTGGCATGCCGGTGATCGGCGCGCTCGCGCTCTTCGGCGACGGCGGGAGCGGCGGCAGGCTCGGCGCGGTCGCGCTGATCTTCCTCTGCGTCCAGTCGCTCGACGCCTACTTCATTACGCCGAGGATCATCGGCAACCGCACCGGCCTCAATGCCTTCGTCGTGATCTTCTCGCTGTTCTTCTGGAGCTCCGTCATCGGCGGTGCGCTGGGCATGGTGCTGGCCATCCCCCTGAGCGCGTTCATCGCCGTGTTCTGGCAGCTCCTGGTGCGCGAATACCTCGCGCCCGCCGCGGGCCGAGAATCGGAGGATGAAACCGGCGGCGTGGGAGGCGAGTAGGCGATGGACGTCGGCGCGGCAGCGGGCGCGGAACTGCGCCGGATTCTCCATGTGGACATGGACGCCTTCTTCGCGGCCGTCGAGCAGCGCGACCGCCCGGAGCTGCGGGGCAAGCCCGTCGTGATCGGCAGCGGACCTCACGAGCGCGGCATCGTCTGCACGGCCTCCTACGAGGCGCGCCCGTTCGGCATCCATTCCGCCATGCCCTCGCGCGAGGCCTATCGCCTCTGCCCGCACGCCGTCTTCATTCCGCCCGACCATCGCAAGTACTCCGCCGAATCGGCGAAGATCTTCGCGATCTTCGATCGCTACACGCCGTTCGTCGAGGGGCTCTCGTGCGACGAGGCGTTCCTCGACGTGACCGGCTCCCGGCGCCTCTTCGGCGACGCCGCCACGATCGCGAAGCGCATCCGCGCCGACATCCACGGCGAACTGCGCCTGACCGCCTCCGTCGGCGTCGCCACCAACAAGTTCCTCGCCAAGGTGGCCAGCGACCTGAACAAGCCGGACGGCCTGACGCTCGTCCCCGACGACCCCGCGGGCATCCGCGCGTTCCTCGCGCCGCTGCCCGCCAAGCGCATCTTCGGCATCGGCAAGGTCGCGACCGGGATTCTGGAGCAGGTCGGCATCCGCACGATCGGCGACATCCAGAAGGCCTACCCTGCTACGCTCTCGCGCCTGCTCGGCGCCGCCGCGGCCGAGCACCTCGCCGCCCTCGCCGTCGGCCTCGACGATCGGCCCGTGGAGACCGAGCGCGAGGAGAAGAGCATCTCCCGCGAGCACACCTTCGCCGAGGACGAGGCGGACGTCGCGGTCGTTCGCGCAACGCTGCTCGACCTGGCGGCGGACGTGGCGCGGCGCACACGCGAGGCGGGCCGCTTCGCCTCGACCGGCAAGATCAAGTTGCGCTGGGCGGACTTCACGACGCTCACGCGCCAGGAGGGCTTCGCCACGCCCGCCTGCGACGACTTCACCTTCCGCGAGACGGCGCTGCGCCTCTTCGAGCGCGAGCCGCTCCGCGGCCGGCGCGTGCGGCTGATCGGCTTCGGCGTGACCGGGCTTTCCGATTCGCGCGTCGTGCAGCCCGGCCTCTTCGTCGCGGAGGCGGACGTGGTGCGCGAAAAACGCGAGCGGGTGAGTCGAGCCCTCGACGCCATCCGCGACAAGCTCGACGGCGGCGCGATCGGCTTCGGCGGCGCGACACGGGATTAATACTTGCTTGAGTGAGTAAATCGGGCCTTGCCCAAACAACCACGCATGGCCTATAATGCGCGGCTTCGGCGACAGCCGCCGACACGGCCGCCAAACACGGCGGCACAATCGTCACCCATCAGAACGGACGCCCATCATGCGCAAGAATGCCGACATCGCCCTCGTTTCGGAAATGCTCGAAACCGCCAACGTCATCCGCAACTTCGATTTCTCCCGGACTGCCGCCCTCGCGGCCGAAATCCGCAAGGCCGGCCGCGTGTTCATGACCGGCGAAGGCTCCAGCCGAATCCTCCCCGCCCACAACTTCATCTCCACGGCCATGGGACTGGGCGTGGATCTCGCCACCGCCACGGAGGGCTCCTACCAGGCGATGGACTACGATCTCGCCGCCTACGTCGTGCTCGCCGCTTCGAATAGCGGCAAGACGAAGGAGACGCTCACGCTCGTGCGCAAGCTCAACGCCCTCCAGCACGGCCGCGTCTTCGGGGTCACCGCCGCCGCCGGCACCCCGCTCGACCAGGAGACGCGCGACTGCATCGTCCTCTCCTGCGGCTGGGAGAAGGCCGTCGCCGCCACCAAGAGCGTCGTCGAGCAGGCTCTCGTCTACCAGTCCATCCTCGCCCACCTCGTGCCCTGCCGCTGGGAACAGGACAAGATCAAGGCCGCCGTGCTCGCCGAGTCCGTGATGTCCGCCGACGTCCCCCCCGCGATCGTCGACAAGCTCGCCGCCGCCGGCACGATATTCCTCTCCGGCCGCAACAACGGCGTCGCCGAGGAGCTCGCCCTCAAGACGAACGAGATCGTCCGCAAGCCCAGCCGCTACCTCGAAGGGACGCTCGCGCTGCACGGCATCGAGGAGATCATGACCGCCCGGGACGTCGTGGTCTTCCTCGATCCGCCCGAGACGGAATTCGCCATGATGGAGAAGATCTTCATCCAGAACATCGGCGCCACCGTCGTGGTGCTCGGGCCGAAGGCCACGCCCTTCCCCACGATTTTCACGCCGCAGCTCGACGGCTATTCGAACGTCCTCGCCCTGATGGCGGGCTGGAACCTGCTCGCCGAAACCGGCCTCAAGCTCGGCTTCGACCTCGACAAGCCGGCCCGCGCGCGCAAGGTCGGCAACGCCCTCTAGCCCGCCCTTTCCACACGCGCCATGAAAATCGCCGCATTCCTCGTCAGCCGCCGCGTGTCGGAGTTCTCGTTCACCGAGGACGCCGCGCGCCGCCTCGTGGAGCGGCTGCCCGGCGCGACGGTCGTCGTCTGCGGAACCGAGAAGGCGTTTCTCAAGGAACTTGCGGACGCCGACGTCGCGCTCGTGTGGAAGTTCCAGCAGGCGTGGTTCGACCTCGCGCCGAAGCTGAAGGTCGTCAGCACGCCGGCCGCGGGCCGCGACTACTTCCGGATCGCGCCTCCCGCGCACGTGACGATGCTCTATGGCGCGTTCCACGGCGCGATCATGGGCGAGACGGCCGCCGCCCTCGTGCTCGGCGCGGCGCGCGGCGTGATCCAGAACGCCGCCGCCATGCGCGGCGCGCGCGGCGGCTGGCCGCAGCGCAAATTCACTGGACGCCTCCGCACCGTCCGCGGCGCCCATGTCGTCATCCTCGGCTTCGGCGCCATCGGCCACCACGCCGCCCGACTCCTCAAGCCCTTCGGCTGCCGCATCACCGGCGTGCGCCGCAACCCCGCGGGCGACAGGCCCGCCGGGTTCGACAAGGGCGACCGTGTCGTAGCCCTCGCCGAACTCGACGCGGCGCTCCCGACGGCCGACCATCTGCTGTGCATCCTGCCCTCGGGTCCGGAGACGGACCGCCTGCTCGATCGCCGGCGCCTGGCGCTGCTGCCGCCGACGGCGTTCGTCTACAACCTCGGCCGCGGCAACGCGATCGATGAAAAGGCTCTCGCCGGCGCATTGGCGAAGGGGAAACTCGCCGGGGCGTTCCTCGACGTCTTCGCCGAAGAGCCCCTGGCGGCGGACAGTCCGCTGCGCAAGGCCCCCAACGCCTGCCTCTATCCGCACGTTTCCGCCATCGCCCCGGACTACATGCTGCACTACGTCGACGAGCTCGCGGGCCGACTCGGTTCCGCCTCTCGGGCTTTTTGACTGGCGCGGCGCCTACTCCGTCACGTGAAACACGAGCTGGCAGGAGGCGTCGGCGGGGCCGCGGGCGGTCATGGCGATGCGTTCAAGTTGCGCCGCCTCGTCGGGGGGGAGCGCGTGCCGTCCGAGCATGGCGGCCGTCGCGCCGCCGTCTCGGCCGAACGTCACGTGGACCCAGATCGCACGACCCGCCATCGCGCGCAGCTCGAGATCCGAGACGTCGGGCATGACGACGTCCGGATCGGATGCCACGCATCGCACCGCCTTGCGCAGCAGCCGTGCCGGGCCGGCGGCGGGGCGCGCCATCGCCTCTCCAGACTGCGGCGGCTCCGGCATCCGCGCGCGCAGCACGGTGGCGTCGCCCGGCCAACGCCGCGTCGACGCGGGCTCGGGCATGAAGTCCGCGATCTCGAATGCCGGATCCGAGGGCAGTCTGAGAGGATCCTCCACGGTGCAGGCGCCGCCGGGAAGGGCGCCGCCGCCCGAAAAACCGGCCGGTGAACGAAATGCGAAAAGGGTGGGCCGGTGGAGGAGGTCGTTGGCGTTCTGGCCGTCCGACCTGCGGATTTCGACCGTCATCGGCGCCGCCCGGTAGTTGCGGCCATTGACGCGCGGCGCAGGGCAGAGCGACCACCCGGCCACGGTCAGCAGCAGCACCATCGCCAGGTCGAGATGGAGCGCATGGAACCGCCGGTAGCGGAAGTGGCGGCGTCTGCGGCGGGCCGGCGTGGGTGGGGAAGTCGCGCGCATGGCCTGTCAGCGGCTCCTGACGACGTAACAGACGCGCGTGGCGCCGGCGCCGCGCAGCAGGTCGGTCAGGCGCATCGCGTCTTCGTGCGGCGCGGCCCGGTCCAGATACAGCAGCACCTCGGTCTCGCCGCGAGCCTGCATCGTCTCGGCGAGCGCGTTGCGCAGCGTCGAAATCCGGTGGGCCTGCGACAGGTCGTACTCGCTGTCGTCGAAGAACACCACGAGCCCGATGGGCTCGACGACCGCGCCGTCGTCCTCGCGCGCCGCCGAAGCCGTGGCGGGAGCAGGCGCGGCGTGCCCGGCCTTCGCCACGAGCACGAGCGACGAGCGCAGTCCGTCGTGGAAGGGCTCCGCGGGCAGCTCCACGGGTTGCCCGGGAATCAACGAGGCGCTTCGCATGAAGAGGACGTAGGCGAAGGCCAGCAGGGCGACGTTGATCCAGGGCACGACCGCGAAGAAGACGGAATAGATTCGGCTCCTGGGCCTGTAGCGCGTGCGGAGGCCTTCGCGCGAATCCTTCGCGAACCAGTCGAACGCGGGGGATTCGGCCGACCGCTCTGCTCCGCTCGACTCATGCATCGCGGTGCGGGCCTCCGCGCATGGAGTCGAAGAAGAAGATGATCTCGGAGGCGGCGTCGCGCATGTCGAGGACGAGCCGGTCGATGTTGACGACGAGCACGTTGAAGCCGATGAAGCTGGGAATGGCCACGAGCAGCCCCGCCGCCGTGGCGATGGCGCCGGGGATGAGGCCGCCCGTGATGTCCGTCGTTGAGACGAGCGGAGCCTTTTCGTTCATCGCGACGAGGGCGTTGAGGATGCCGACCACGGCGCCGAGAAGCCCCGAGAGCGGCGCGATCTGCGCCACCAGCGCGATCAGCGAGAGGCGCCGTTCCATGCGCGAGATCTCCGCCCGCCCCACCTCGTCGAGCTCTTCGATCATCAGACCGCGTGGCGATTCGCGGCGCTGGATCGCCGTGGAGGCGAGGCGGGCGACCGGCCCCGGCGTCTCCTCGCACAGCGTGATCGCCTCCGTCACGTTGCCGCGCCGGATGGTGTTGAAGATGCCGTGGAGGAAGTCCTTCGCGTCGATGCGCGCCCGGTGGAGGTGCAGCGCGCGCTCCAGGAAGACGGACAGGGCCACCAGTCCGATGAAGAGGATGAACCAGAGAACCGGTCCGCCTTGGATCAACATGTCGTTCATTTCGTCTCCTCCGCCATCCTATTCCGCCATCCTATTCCGCCGTGCGTTCCGCGGGCAGCCTTTCGCGGCGGATCCGCTCCAGCCGGCGCGCCGCCTCCTCCGCGCCGGGCAGGCCGCCCGAGGCGATCCGCCCGAGCATCGCGGCCGCCGCCTTCCAGTCTTCGCGACGCTCCAGAATCTCCGCGGCTCCCAGGACGCCGCGCGAATACCAGATGCGCGAGGGCGAATCCGGCGTGAGCCCGGTCTCGCCGCCTTCGCGTTCGAACATCAGGACGACGTCCTGGTAGTACCGCTGGAACGCCTCGTCCGTCCGCCCCGCCTTCTCCAGGCTGCGTCCCGTCTTGTACTGGCATTGCAGGACCATCTCGAAGGGCTTCGGCGCGGGGTGCGCCAGCACGGCCTCGTAGGCCGCGACGCTCTCCGCGTAGCGCACGGCGTTGTCCTCGCCGAGAGTGAAGAAGCAGTCGCCGCGCCGCCCCATCGCCCGCAGGCGCAGGTCGTCGTCGCGCGCCGTCTTCACGACATCGTCGAAGAGCAGCAGCGCCGCGTCGAACTGCAGCAGCTCGCAGAGCGCCTCCGCATGGGTGAACTGCGCGACCGGCACGCAGCGGCTGCCCGGATGCGCGGCGACCAGGGCGACGGCGGTCTCGATCGCCTCGTTGAACTTCCCGAGATAGAACTGCGCCTGCGCCATCAGAAGCATCGCCGAATCCGCCTTCGCGGAGGCCGGCCACTTCTGCGCGTATTCGGCGAACGACGATTCGGCCTTCGCGTAGTCCCCGGCGTTGAACTGGCGCCGGCCCAGCCAGAAGAGCGCCTCGCTGCTCCACTCGCCCTCCGGCGCGCCGCCGATCATCGCCGTGGCCGCGGCGACCGCCTCGTCCACGCGCCCCAGCGCCAGCAGCGCCTCCGCCTTCATGAACCGCGCCTGCTCGCGCGCCGCGCCGCCGTCCTCGACGCCTGCCGCCGCCTCGAACGACGCCAGCGCGTCGGCGGGCCTGCCGGAGCGAAGCGCCACCAACCCCATGCCGAGCAGCGAGGGTGCCCGCAGCCGCGGATCCGAAAACTCGGCGGCGCGCCGGTAAAGCCCCATAGCCTTGTCGCGGCCCTCCGGCGTCGCCATCTCGGCGGTCGATCCCGCCGTGATCTGCGCCGCGCGGTAGAGCGCGCGCCCGGCCTCGGTGCGCATCGGGTATTCCGCCGCGACGCGGATGAACGCGGCGGAGGCCGCCGCGGGATCCAGCTCGGCCAGGCATTCCGCCGCCAGCAGCCGCGCCGCCGCCTGCATCGGCTCCGGCGGCTCAAGCCCCAGCAGATCCTTCACGACCGCCTCGGCCTCGCGGGCCATGCCGCTCGCGCGCTTCGCCTCCGCGAGGTTGAACAGGTTCGCGCGCTTCGCATCGGCGTCCGGCGAGAGATCGGCGGCCGCGCGGAACGCGTTCGCCGCCTCGCCATGGCGCTGCAACCCCGTGAGCGCGAGCCCTTGTCCGCGCCGCGCGGAGGCTTCGAGCGCATTGCCGGTGAACGAGGCGATGAAGAGGGTGTAGGCGTCCAGGGCCTCCGGGAATCGGCCCGCCGCCAGATGCACGTCCGCCACCGCCTTGACGGCGCCGGCGACGGCCGCCGACATCGGCGCCGACGCGATGAGCGCCCGCGCCTCGGCGGCCACGCGTTCCGCGAAGCCGCAGAGGGCGAGCGTCTTGGCCAGTTCGATCCGGCATTCCAGGCGAATTCCCGGAGACTCCGCCACGGTCACCGCCTTGTCGGCCATCTCGACGGCCTGCGGATCGGCCGTTTCGCGTGCTCGCATCATGGCGCTCGCCGCGAGCGCCAGCGCGATGTGGTCCGGCTTCGCCGCCGGGTTGGCGAGGGCGGTCGCGAGCACCGCCAGCGCGTTCGTGACGCCGCCCGCGTCGTCGAGCGCGCGCGCCCGCAACAGCGAAGCGACGGCCGCCTCCTGCACACGATTCGTGTCTCCGGCGAGCGGCGCGAGCAACGCCGCGGCGTCCGCCGCACGGCCCGCCTCCATCAAGAGCCGGCCGCGGTCGAAGAGGATGTCGGTCGAGGGTTCGGACACCGTTCCCAGAAGGCGCTCCGCCTCCTCCGGGCTCCCCGCCAGTCCCGTCGCGTAGGCCTGCAGACGCAATGCGGGCTCCGCAAGCGCATCGCCGGGGGCAAGCTGCGCGCGCAGCCCGCCCAAGGCCTCCACGGCTTCGGGGAACCGTCCCGCCAGGACGAGGACGCGGGCCGTCCAATAGGCCTTCAAGGGGCCCAGCGCCGCATCGTCGGCGGGCAGCGGCCGCTCGTCGATGCTGCCGGAAGCCAACAGGGCGAGCCAGGCGTCCGGCGCGAGGCGGCGCTCGCAGACCTGCATCAGCACCGTGAAGGCGCGCTGGCGGACGGAGGCGCTGGATGTCGCGTCGAAGAGCGCTTTCGCCCCCTGCGTCCAGGCCAGATCGTAGAGCGCATCGCGGTAGGCCTGCTCCGCGACGACGATGCCGGGCATGGGCGTTGCCAGCGCCGCCTCGACGGCGGGATCGAGCCCCTCGGACGCAGAGGACGGCGGTTCCGCGGCGGGCGCCGGCGCGTCAGCCGCCGGCAGCGGCGCGTTCGTGGCCGCCGCGCAAGCGGCCAGCCCGGTGAAGGCGACGACAAGCGCGGCGCGAACCGGTCGAAAGAGGCCTTCGCCGAGAGCTGTTGGCAATGTACGGTGCATCGGCGGCCGATTCTAGCATAACGCCCCCCCGCCCGGCAAGAAACGAGGGGGCTTCTCCGTCTTTAAGCTGGACATGTCGCCGCTCCGAGAAGTAAACTCCCACCGTTGCACCGAGGAAGGTGCGCGGTTGGATCGTCCTTCGAGTCCAACGCCTTTTCCATGGCTTCGGGCAAGGACATGGATGGATCGGCACGGCATATTTTCCACAAACACAATCGTATGAGTATGAAAACTGTTGTCGTCGGCGCCGGAGGGATCTCGAATGCCTGGCTGCCCGTGCTCAAAACCGCGGGAGTCGCCGTCGCGGGAATCGTCGACCTCGATCCCGCGCGGGCAAAGGCCCAGGCCGAGAAATATGCGCTGTCTCCCGTCATATCAACAGATTTGAAAAAGGCGCTTCGGACGATCCGTCCCGATTTCGTCCTCGACTTGACGATACCCGACGCCCATTGTTCGGTCACGTGCACAGCCTTGCGCGCCGGATATCCCGTGCTGGGCGAAAAGCCGATGGCGCAGTCCATGGCCCAGGCCCGTCGCATGGTCAAGGCTTCCGAGGACGCCGGAAAACTCTACATGGTTTCGCAATCGCGCCGCTATGTGGACGTCCACGCCGGGCTTGCGCGTTTTGTCGCCTCGGGCAAGTTCGGCGCCCTGACCGCCTTGAATTGCGCCTTCTACATTGGAGCCCACTTCGGCGGTTTTCGCGACGAGATGGACAGTCCGCTGATCCTCGACATGGCCATCCATCATTTTGATCTCGCCCGCATGATCAGCCGCGCGGATCCCGTTGCCGTCTATGCCAAGGAGTTCAACCCCCGGGGCTCCTAGTATAAGGGCGATGTGGCTGCCTCCTGCATTTTCGAGATGTCCGACGGCATCGTCTTCACCTATATGGGAAGCTGGTGCGCCAATGGCCTCGCGACCTCGTGGCACGGCGACTGGCGCCTGGTCGGCGAACAGGGCTCGGTCGTCTACGAGCGCGACCAGCCGCCCGTGGGCGCGATCGTCTCCGAGGCCACTGGATTTCAGCATCCCACCGCGCCATGCGCCGTCGAGCCTGTGCCGACGGCCCCCGCCATGAGCGGCGCGCTCGCGGAATTTCTCGGCGCCCTCGACGGCGGGCCGACCCCGCAAGGCGAATGCCACGACAACATCAAATCCCTCGCGATGGTTTTCGGCGCGATCGAAAGTTCGCGCAAAGGCAGACGCGTCGCGATCAAGTACTAATCCAGAAGACAGAAGTCAGAATACGGAACTCAAAAAAATGAACACCGGCAGAATCGATCATCAGGACATCCGCATCGGGACGCTTGTCGGCGGGAACGCCCGTTCGGCCGACACCATCGCCCAGATCCTCCCCCACGGTTTCGAGTCGTTCGAAATCACCTTCTGGCAGGAGCTGGGCGACTGCGACGTCGGGGCCTTGGCGAGGGACGTCAGGAAAACCCTCGACGGCTCCGGGGCCGTCATCTCCGCACTCGGGATCTTCGGCAATCCACTCGACCCTTCCGCGGCGAAGCACGAGAAGACGCTGGAGGGCTGGAAGACGTGCATCGACAACGCCCACCTGTTCGGCGCCGATCTGGTCTGCGGTTTCGCGGGCCGGCTGATCGACAAGCCGATCGACGCGAGCATGAAAGCCTACAAGAAGATTTTCGGCGAGCTGTCCAAACGGGCCGCGGACAAGGGCGTGCGCCTCGCCTTCGAGAACTGCTGCATGGGCGGCTCGTGGAATGCCGGCGACTGGAACATCGCCCAGTACCCCGCCGCCTGGGAAATGATGTTCAATGAACTTCCCGCCGCCAACGTGGGCCTCGAATGGGAACCCTGCCACCAGATGGTGAAACTCATCGACCCCATGCCGCAACTGCGCAAATGGGCCGGCAAGATCTTCCACGTCCACGGAAAAGACGCCACCATCAAGTGGGATGTGATTCGCGAATTCGGGGTGAACGGGCCCAGGCAATGGGCGTTCCACCGCACGCCCGGATTCGGCGACAGCGACTGGACGGCCATCATCTCCGAGCTTCGTCAACAGAACTGGCGCGGAACCATCGACATCGAGGGCTGGCACGACCCCGTCTACGCGAAAGACCTCGAAATGACCGGACAGGTCTATGCGCTCAACCACCTCAAGGCCTGTCGCGGCGGACCGTACGTGGCCAATCCCACGCCGTAGCCCGCCATGCCCTATCTGAAAACGTCCGAAGAGCCCCGCCTGATCCAGGACGGCCTCGATGCGTTCCGAATCGTGATGCCGCGCCGCCGTCTCGGCAGCCTGCGCTGGGTCGGCATCGCGCCGGTCGTCTTCGGTCTCGGCATCCTCGGCTTCTTTCACACGTGGCTGTCAGGTCCCCTCGACATGCTTTCGCGCGGCGCGGACACGCCCGGACTCGTCTTCGCCACGATCTTCGCGCTGGTGGCGATTCCCGGTCTGCTGATGGGCGCGGGAATGCTTCTCTTCGGCCTCATGCTGATCGCCAACCGCTCTTGGTCCGAACTGGTCGTGGACCGTCGGCACGTGCGCGTCGTGGAGCACTTCGGCTTCTTCCGCCGGAGCTGGAAGCGTCCGATCGAATCCCTCGTCGGCATCGCTCTCGAACGTCCGATTCCGATGGCCTCCTTCGCGGAGCTGGGCGCCATCCGCATCGGAACGAACCGGGGGAAGACGGACGACGACGACGGCGACGACAGGCTGGAGTTCGCCGCCGGCTACCCACGGGAGTCGCTCAAGCCCGTGATCGAAAGCCTCCGGCGTCTGTTCGAGCAGACCCAGCTCGCCGGGAAGCTGGATTGGGAGCGGTCGGACGAAGGCGACGAGGACGATGAAGACGTCGACGACGGCGAACCGTCGGTTTTCACAAAGTCCGCGACCCCTCGCGCGGCCCCCGAGCCTATCAAGCCGATGACGACGAAGATCACGCTGACGCGCGACGGCGACGCGACGGCCTTCCAGATCCCGGCGCCCGGCCTGTTCCACGGCCAGTCGCTGGGGCTGCTCGTTTTCTCGCTCATGTTCATGGCCATTCCCGGCGGGATGATGTTCCTCGTGGTTCGCGACGGCGAGCCGTACGGAATTCTGCTCTTCCTGGGCATTTTCGTCGTCGTGGGATTGGCGGTGCTGACCTACGGCGTCAAGGCCGGCACCACGCGCACGATGCTCGCGGTCACGCCGGACCTTCTCGCCTTCCAGCAGAACAGCGCCTTCGGGATGCGGAAACGGCAGATTCCGCGCCAGCAGATCACGGGCTTGACCGTGGGTCCGAGCGGCACCACGGTCAACGATCGCCCGCTGCTCGAGCTGCAGATCGCCGTGCGCGGCGCGTCGTCCGAAGGGATGCTGGTCGGCCGCCCCGTCGCCGAGCTCGACTGGATCGCCGCCACGCTCCGCCAGGCGCTCGGGCTCGACGTCGACGCATAGGGGCTGCCAAAGCCTTTCGTGGCCATGTCTTCTTGCCGCTATTCGTGTTCTTTGAACGGATCCTCGCGGAAGTTGGCGCACTTCACCCCGCTTCGGTCTGCATAGCCTTCGCCGTCGTAGACCAGCAGGGGGGTGGCGGCATCGGGCTCTTCCGCGCAGAAGCGCTTGAGGCGGGAGACGAAGTCCGGATGGAACGTCGCCGCGGATTTGATCTCCACGGGCCACAGGGCGCGGCCCTCGCGGACGATCAGATCCACCTCGAAGCCCTTTTCCGTGCGCAGGAAGAAGAGGCGGGGATCCTTGCCGCAGTTCAGCCGCGCCTTCATCGCATCGGCCACGACCAGGTTCTCGAAGAGATTGCCGCGGAGCGGATCGCGCGAGACATGGAGCGGCGATTCAAGCCCCAGCAGATAGCTGGCCAGTCCGACTTCCGTGAAATAGAGCTTCGGCGATTTGACCGTCCGCTTGCTGATGTTCGAGAAACAGGGCTGGAGGCGGAAGACGAGGAACGACGCCTCGAGAATCGAAAGCCATTCCGAAAGCGTGGACGTGGAGACCCCGACTTCGCCGCCCAGAGCGGAGAGATTGACGACTTGGCCGACGCGGCCGGCCAGCAGGACCATGAATATGGCCGCGAACCAGGAAAACGGTGCGCTCGGCTTGTCCTGCGAAGCCTTGGCGGAGCAGGGAGATCGCGCCCCGTAAATCCCGCAAATCGAGGAATCCACAAGGGCGGGCTCTCCGAGCACGCCGCTGCGTCTGAAAAGCGGCCATGTTGAGAATCGCTGGCCCGAGCAGGAAGATTCCTGACGTGCTCCATCGGTCTCCGCAAGCAGGTGGGGCGACGCCGTCCGCCAAGGTTACGCGCAGCAGGGTGGGGCGCGATCTCCGAGCGCGCCGCATTCTGGCGGCGACCCTTGCCACGCAGGGCGATCGGAATCGCGATCATTTCAAATCTTGAAATGGGATTCAAGATTATGGCGGCACCGAATCCGGGCGCCTTGTGCGTTCGCATCGCTGACGCGGCGCGTTCTCCGAGCGCGCGGCGGCGGCGGCAAGGGATTGCCGCCCTTCAAAGCCATCCGCACAGATAGAGGGGCGACGCCGTCCCCGCTCCGCAGGGTCAGTTGAACTATTGCTCTAGGGATGAAATCCGATGGGGCTCGCGAAGGAGGAGACCCCACCTTGGCGTTTCATGTCGGACTCCTGCCGAAGCGCCGCGAGCCGGTCGGCGTTCGTCGCCGTCGCTCCCAGGTAGAACAGGCTCTGGCGGACCGTACGGAAATCCCCGGGGACGAGATGGGCGATGGCATCGAGTTCGTTGGTCTCCTCCGGCGTCAGCTCCGTCTTGAACATCTTGTGGAAGAACTCCATCTTGCCGTCGTGATCCAGATAGTCAAAGGCGAGCTTGAAGGTGAAGCGCCGGATCGAGGCGGGGTCGAGATTCTGCAGGAAATTGGTTGCGGCAATAAAAACGCCGGCAAATGACTCCATTCGCTGAAGAATCTCGTTGACCTGCGTCACTTCCCAGGAGCGTTGCGCACGTTCACGCGCCTGCATCAATCCGTCGACTTCATCGAAGAAGAGAATGGCGCGATCGTTTTCCGCCTCGGTGAAGGCATTGGCGATGTTCTTTTCCGTTCCGCCGACCCACATGCTGAGAAGGTTGCTGCCTGTCTTGACGATGACTTTGGTTTTCAGGACTTCTCCAAGGTGTTTCACAAATTCCGTCTTCCCCGAGCCGGGTGGTCCAGAGAGGAGAATGTTCATGCGGGGGCGGTCGGGATCATCCCCCTTATGGTCTTGGAAAGCCCGCACAGCCTCCACGATCCGGACAGGCGACATGTCGCCGTGAATGTTCAGGCCCGCAAGGGAGTAGTCCCTCGAAACGCCTTTTGCAGACCCCGTTTGGATGCCGAGAAGTGCGCAATGCGGTTCGAGGAGTTTGCCGATCAGCGCCGCGCAGTCGGCGGCTTTCGGCTTCAGGTCGGCGAGGTTCCGTAAAACCATCGCGATCCCACCGGCGCTCGTCTCGTACTTCCCGGACAGGGTCTCGATCAGCGACGGTGTTACGAGTCGGTTGAGCTTGAACTTCGAGACGCTGTTCCGCCAGATGGCGGCGCGCTGCGAGGCGTCGAGCTTTCCGAACAGGATGGAGTAGTCGAACCGCCTGCGGCTGGACGGAGCGAGGGATTCGGGACCGACGTTGGCGATCCACACGCACGGTACCTGCACGCCGTCGAGGACACTGTTGAGCAACCCCTTGTCGCCTGAGGCTTGCGTGCGTCCGCCGAAAAGCTCAGACAGCCCGTCGGAACCATCGCAGCCCCGGAGCATGTCGTCCGCTTCGTCGATCACCAGCAGGCTGTGGGCTCCGTCGACTTGCGAGGCGCAGATCTGGAGCGCCGCGAACCGGTTCCGTGGATCGCCCAGCGCGGCGTCG
>JAAZAI010000327.1 GCA_012514445.1 Lentisphaerota bacterium | reverse complement strand
GCGAGGCAGCCGCAGGGCGCGGATCGCGGGCGGGGCGCGGATCGTGCGCGAATTACGCCCGGATTGCGCGCGGAGCGACTGTGCGTGGCGCGACTGTTCGATTGCCCCGGGCGCGGTGCATTTGGTATGATGCGGACATCATGACGAACAATCACGGCACCATGGCGATCGCGGCGGCGACAATGCTCGCCTGCGGCCATTGCCACGCGGAAAAATGCAAGACAATGCAAAACGCTTTCGATGAAGTCGACCTGCGCAAACGCCTCGACAAACTGGAATCCTCCCATCCCCGTCTCGGCACGCACGCCAACGTCCTCTCCGCCGATCTGGGCGACCGCCAGGCCTACGTCGATGCGCTCGTCGAAGAAGCCCGTGCCATCGTTCCGCTCCCGGTTCTCGAACGCAAGCAGGAAGGCCGGCGGCTGCTCGCCGTCTCACGCGAGGCGCTGCGCCGCATCACCACGCTCGCCATCGCCTGGATGCGCACGCGCGACTCTGCGCTGCTCGCGCGCGCCGAGGCCGAGATGCTCGCCGTCTGCGCCTTCTCAGACTGGAATCCGAGCCACTACCTCGACGTCGCCGAGATGAGCCTCGGCGTCGCCCTCGGCTACGACTGGCTCCACGACGCGCTTCCCGCCGACTCGCGCGAGACGATCGCCGACGGCCTCTGGCGGCTGGGCCTCCAGACCGCGATCGACGATACGTCCTGGTGGGTTCGCGCCCACAACAACTGGGGACAGGTCTGCCACGCCGGCATGACGGCCGCCGCGCTGGCGCTTGCCGAGCGCCACCCCGAGGCCGCCGCGACCGTCGTCGCGCGCGCCTTCCGAAACCTGCCGCTGCCGATGGCCACCTTCGCCCCCGACGGCGTGTATCCCGAAGGTCCGATGTACTGGGACTACGGCACCTCGTTCAACGTCGCGTTTTTCATCCTCGTCGAGTCCGCCCTCGGGACCTCCTACGGGCTCGATGCGCTTCCCGGCTTCGTGGGCTCCGCCGACTTCATGCGCCATGCGACGGGGCCGACGGGCCGCTACTACAACTATGCCGACTGCGGCCTGTCCCATCGCAACCAGCCCACGCTGCTGTGGTTCGCGGATCGCTATGCCGACCGCTTCGGCGGCCGCGCGGCCGGCGCCTTCGATCCCGAATGGCGCGCGATGACCGAACAGCCCCGCCGCCTCGTGCGCAACCGCATGGCGCCCCTGATCCTGATGTTCGGCCTCCCGTGCGACGGGACGCCGAAAGGCGCGCCGGCCCCCCTCCCCCTCGACTTCCACGGTCGCGGCGCCAGCGAGATCGTGACGATGCGCGGTGCCTGGAACGACGCGAAGGCCTGGTACGTGGGCATCAAGTCGGGCACGCCCAGCGCCTCGCACGGCCACATGGACGGCGGCTCGTTCATTCTCGAGGCGGAGGGCGTCCGCTGGGCCTGCGATGCCGGCGCCGAAAACTACCACGCCCTCGAAAGCCAGGGCTACAACCTCTGGGACGGCGCGCAGGAAGGCACGCGCTGGGGCGTCTTCCGCTACGGCAACTTGAGCCACAACATCCCGGTCGTCAACGGCGAACGCCAGCTCGTCAAGGAACGGGCCGACGTGGTCGCGGCGGATCTGAACGGACCGAGCCCACGCGCGACGGTGGACTTGAGCCCGCTCTACGGACGACCCGCGACGCGACGCTTCCACTTCGCAGAACGCCGCGCGCTCGAAATCGTCGACGAGATCGGCGGCCTCAAGGGCGGCGACGTCGTGCGCTGGCAGATGCTCACGCAGGCCGCGGCCGAGCCGCGCGGCAGGGTGCTGACCCTGACGCAGGACGGCAGGCGCCTGACGCTCGAAGCCGACGTCGATGTGGTCTGGACCGTGACCGAGGCGACGGAGCTCTGCCACAAATGGGACTCCCCGCTGGAGAACTTCCGCATCGTGTCGTTCGAACGCAAGGCAGAGGCGGATGGCGAGATGAAGCATGCCGTCTCCATTCGCAGGAGTCTGTAGCGATTTTTCGATCGTCGTTTCAACGAAAAGCCCATCCCGACCGAATGGAAACCGCCCTCGAAATCAGAAACGTCGCCAAGTCCTTTGGACCCGTCCGGGTGCTCAACGGCGTCTCCCTGTCGCTCGGTCGCGGCCGGATGCTCGGTCTCGCGGGCGGCAACGGCGCCGGCAAGTCCACGCTCGCCAACTGCATCGCCGGCCACCTCCGCCCCGACGCCGGCGACATCCGCGCCGCCGGGGCCGTCGCCATGGTGCCGCAGGAGTTCAAGCTCATCCCCCAGATGCGCGTCTACGAGAACGTCTTCCTCGGCCGCGAATTGCGCCGCCATGGCGTCTTCGCCGACCGCCGGACGATGATCCGCCGCTGCGCCGAGGCGCTCGCCCGCCTCGACGCCGCCATCGACCCGGAGGCCTTCGTCGCCGACCTCGGCGTCGCCGGCAAGCAGAAGGTCGAACTCGTCAAGGCCGTCCTCTTCTCCAGCGCCGTGCTCATCCTCGACGAGCCGACCACCGTGCTCAACGCGGACGAGGCCGAAATCCTCTTCGGCATCCTGCGCACGTTCCGCGAAGCGGGCGGATCGATCATCACCATCTCCCACCGGCTCCAGGAGCTGACGACCCATTGCGACGAGATCGCGGTCATGCGCGATGGCGACCTCGTCTTCCACGGCCCCGCCGCCGGCCTCTCCCCGCAGGACGTCGCCGAGAAGATGGTCGGCCGGAGTCTCGACCGCCTCTTCCCCGCGCTCTCCCCGCCGCCGCCCGACGCGCCCGTCGCGCTCGAGATCGCCGGACTTTCCTCCGGCCGCGCCGTGCGCGACGTCTCCTTCTCCCTGCGCGAAGGCGAAATCCTCGGACTCACCGGCCTCGCCGGCGCCGGGCGCACGGAGCTCGCCGAGACGATCTGCGGCGTCCGCCGCCGCACGGCTGGCACGGTCCGCATTCACGGCCGTGCCGTCGACATCCGCTCGATGCGCGATGCGCAGACGGCCGGCATCGCCTACCTGTCTGAAGACCGCCAAGGCGCCGCGCTGCTGCTCGATGAGAGTGTCACCGCCAACACCGTGCTCGCCTCGCTGCGCCGCTACGCGCCGGGCGGCTTCATCCGCCGCGCGCCCTGCGAGCGCGCCGCCCGCGACTACGCCGCGCGCTTCCGCATCCGCGCCGCGTCCGTCCGCGCGCCCGTCCGGACGCTCAGCGGCGGCAACCAGCAGAAGGTCGCCCTCGCCAAGGGCCTTGACACGCATCCTCGCATCTTCATCTTCGACGAGCCGACGCGCGGCGTCGACGTCGGCGCGCGCGCGGAGATCTACGCCTTCATCCACGCCCTCGCCGCCGAGGGCGTCGCCTGCCTGCTCATCGCCTCCGATCTCGACGAAATCCTCGGCAACTGCACGCGCGCGCTCGTCATGCGCGGCGGCGCGCTCGCCGGCGAACTGGATCGCGAGGCGATGTCCGAGGCGCAAATCATGTACCTCGCCACGGGAGTGAACTAG
>JAAZAI010000326.1 GCA_012514445.1 Lentisphaerota bacterium | reverse complement strand
GGGGAGCATCGTCTCGTGGCCGCGTCGCCACGCCGCCACGTCGCCGGCGCGGGCATGCAGCCAGGCCGCGGCGCGCGCGGCGTCGAAGGGATCGAGCCCGCGCGCGAGCATCGCCCCGGCGACGCCGGCGAGCACGTCGCCCATGCCGCCGCGAGCCATGCCCGGATTGACGCCGGCCACGAGATGCACGCCGCGGCCGGGCGCGGAGACGAGCGTCCCCGCCCCTTTCAGGATCACCGCCTTGCGCGTGATGTCCACCAGCCGTCGCAACGCGCCGGCGCGGTCCGCCTGGACCTCCTCCGCGCTGCAGGCCAGCAAGCGCGCCGCCTCCCCCGGATGCGGCGTGAGGATCATCGGCATGTCGCACTCCGCGAGCGCATCGGCCTCGTCCCCGACGAGGTTGAGCGCGTCGGCGTCGAGCACGGCTCCCGCCGCCCCGCTGGAGTCGAGGAGCCAGATCAGGGCGTCCAGAACACCCGCCTGCCGCGACATTCCGGGTCCGACGACGACCGTATTGCCGACAAAGGAAAACCCGGATGCTTCGAGCGCGCGGCGGGTCGCGACCTCCGAATCGAGCGGCAGGATCATCATCTCGGGCGCATGGGACGCGACCGCGTCGGCGATGCCAGCCGGGACGACGGCCGTGACCAGTCCCGCCCCGGCGCGCAGCGCGCCCAGCGCGGCCAGCGCCGGCGCGCCGCGATAGCGCGCGCAGCCGCCGACGACGCACACGTGCCCGAAGTCGCCCTTGTGCGCGTCCCATCGGCGACGGGGTCTGCACCCGGCCACGTCGCGCACGGTCACGAGCTCGTCGGCATCGGCGGCGGCGCACAGCAACGCGTCGGGGATTTCGAGATCGTTCACCTGGATGGAGCCGGCGTGCTCGAGTGCGAAAGGCGACGACAGACCCGTCTTGGGCGTGCCCATGCACAGCGTCAGATCGGCATGGACGACCTCGCCCGCGGCGGCGCCGGTGTCCGCGTCGAGGCCGGACGGGACGTCGACCGCGACGATGTGCGCGCGGCCCTTGAGGCGGTTGACGAAGCGGATGGCGGCGGCGGCGGGTTCGCGTGGCGGACCCTTCACGCCGATGCCCAGGATGCCGTCCAGCACCACGTCGCCGGGCGCGATGGCGGAAGGCGGCATCGCGGTCCAGGGACGTTCGGGCTCGAACCAGACGACGTCGGGCAGCCGGCCGGTTTCGAGAAGCGTCTTGAGGGCTCCCCTCGCCTCTCCAGAACCCAATGCGGCGTAGTAGCGCACCGGGAAGCCTCGCGCCGCCAGTTCGAGGCCGGCATGGACGGCGTCGGCGCCGTTGTTGCCGTTGCCGAACACGATGTGGGCGACCGGACGGACGGCGTTGTCGCCCTGCATCTCGAGAACGAGGTTGGCGAGGCCCTGGGAGGCGAGCTTGATCAGACGGTCGGAGGCGGGAACTCCGGGAAAATGACAGGCCGTCTCCAGGAGTTTCGCGTCGATCGCGCGCATCTCGGATGTGGATACGTAGCGCATGGTGTTCCTGGGGTAATAGTTGAGGGATGAGCTTGATGGATTCCAAACGCAATCGCCTTGCGAAGTGTGAACCCAGTCATCGGGCTGGGATTATACCCCATGACGCCGTCGTGGGGAAGCGGGAAGCACGGGCTGGGAACGAAATCGGCCAGGCGCCGGGGGTTGGCGCCTTGAGACTCGTTGGACGATTCTGAGGCAAACCCCGTCGCCTGCCCGATTGAGTCGCTAGTCGCTAGCCGCTAGTCGCTAGTGTTTCCAAACTCACGCAATCACGCACTCACGCTCTCACGCACTCCCCAGTCACGCACTCCCACTCACGCACTTCGGACTTGCTGCGATGCAGGCATGATTCCAAGATCGACATTCCTCTCAATCCGGGAGTTCTTCGGGGCTGTGGACGAGCTGGGCCGTCTGATCCTGCGTCCTCCCGTGCGGAGCTGATCGCGCCAGCGTCCCCACGCCGCCACGGATCTGATCAGCATACCGCCGAACCTCTGAACCGATTCCGATTCCGTCGCCATACAGGGTTGAGCTCGGGCAGGCAATGGCATGATCTTTTGCGCCTGTGATCATGATGCAAGATTCTTTGCACATTGTGTCAATGAAATTTCAAAGGGATATCAGAAAAAAATAGTGAAATTTACAAGTTGACAATAGATTCATGATGTGGTTTGATACGGAGCTGAAATGGGAAAACGCTTTACTTCTGGAAGCGCGCGCATCGAATCGAGCACGGGAGCATGACATGCATCAGCAGGAATTCGCAGCGTTTTTTAAGGTCGCCACCGATCACGATCGTCCGCACGACTACCAGCGTCGGCTCGCCTGCGGCGAACGCGAAGACAAGTCCGATGCCGAATGGCTTTGCAGCGGCGGAATGCACCTCACGGCTGATTTCAATACCGACTGGAATGGGAAAAACCGCCGCTGTGACGCTGGCATGGCTCTGGAACCGGGTGATGTTAGGCAATGACAAATGGCCGCGTCGCCTCGTCTACTGTCTGCCCATGCGAACGCTTGTGGAACAAACGAGCGACGAAATCGCCCGCTGGCTTAAGAACCTCTCGTCTGCCTTTCCTGACAACGCCGACCTCAACTGGCTCGCCGAGCGCTCCCCCGTCGTCCTCATGGGCGGAGAGGAAAATGATGACCGCCGCCGCGAATGGGACATCTATCCCGAAAAGCCCGCCATTCTCATCGGCACGCAGGACATGCTCCTCTCCCGCGCCCTGAACCGCGGCTACGGCATGTCCCGAGCCCGCTGGCCCATGCACTTCGC
>JAAZAI010000325.1 GCA_012514445.1 Lentisphaerota bacterium | reverse complement strand
TGCGGATAGAGCTTGGCGGCCTGCTCGATGAATTCCTGATCCCCCACCGCCAGAGACTCGGTCCAACCGGGCTCCCGAGACAACTCGCCGCCGTCGATTTTGCGCTTGAGCAGCGCGGCGTATTCCTCGCGGTATGCTTCCTGCGATGCGTATCCCAGCCGCCGGACCAGCCCTTTCAGATCGAGGATCCGATATCGCGTCCTCTGGCCGGCCACTTCATCGTAACCGCACCAACGCCACGCCTCCGGATGCGGGACGCAGCCCGCGCGGACCATGTTCAAGTCCACGTAGGCCAGGCAATTGAGCAGATGCCGCCTCCCTTCCACCAAGGTGCAATGGAACGGATGCTCCCAAACGGCACCCAGATGCCGCGCGCGCAAATTGTACTGCTTCGCCACAGCCCCGGCGGCGAGGTGCATCATGCCTGAAATCGCCTCAGAATCCTTCGCGTAGGCGACAACGTGGACGTGGTTGTTCGTGATGCAGTACCCGTAGACGGAAACATCAAATCGCTCGACCCCTTCGCACAGCCAATGCCGATAGACATCACGATCGCGCATGCTCCGCAAGAGGAATTCCCGGTTGTGGCAGCGGTGCGTCAGATGGTAGGTGTATCCGCCGAGAAGATATTCGTTTGAACGCGGCATGAGGGGAATTCTACCACGAGCGGCAAGACCGGGGAACCAAAAAACGGGCGGCATCGTCCATCAATCGGGGTTTGCCGAGGTCGTCCACGAACTGGGCGCAAACGTCGACCTGAACGCCGACTTCGTCTTCGACCTGGACGGCAACCTCGTGTTCATGGACCGGGACAAGTCGATGATCGTCGGAAACGGCGACGCCGAGGCATGACCACCTCGCCGACCTGATCGTCATCCCACCCTAATACGCTTCATCCCTGTTTCAGCCCTTTGGCCCGGATACTCCCAAATGCACGAAAGACTCCGTGGCCGAATGTTGGAGAAGTCACAGACCTCAGCGGCTTGGTGATTGGAACAGGCTTCGGCGTCGAGACTCCGTGATTCACGCCATTTCGACGACAACCGACGTCATGATCCTATCGACCAACGACTTAACTAGACATAACTCTGTCCCCCTCGACGGTAGTCGTCACTAGTATGCTCTCCCCCAATAGTTTAATGGCGTTTTCACCCCCGAAAACAGGCCTTACAGGCGATTTTGACCCCTGTTTTTTAGGGTGTAAGCGCGATCTCCATGGCTCGCGCCATCGGTGCCATCTGGCTGCGCTCGGACTTGCCCCGAGCGGATCTCCACCAGAACTCAACGATTGACGCCGAGCCGCCGTTCGATTACTTTGGATGGCAGTTGATATGAAGGATGCATTGCAGAGGCGTTTGACATGAGCAAGTCCGGGCGGCGTTTCATATCCTGCTTCCACAACCGTTGCGACTATCGGGTGGTGAACGATGAGACTTGAAGCGGCGTTCTATGCGCAGTCGGCGGATGTCGCCGCGCCCGGGCTGCTGGGCAAGCTGCTCTGCCGACGGTTCGGCCGCAAGGAGGTCCGACTGCGGATCACCGAAACGGAAGCGTACTGCGGCGAGGCCGACACGGCCTGCCACGCGCGACGCGGCCGCACGGCGCGGACGGCGGTCATGTACGAAGCGGGCGGGCGAACCTACGTCTACCTGTGCTACGGCATGCACGAGATGCTCAACATCGTCACCGGCCCCGAGGGCTCGCCCGAGGCTGTGCTCGTCCGCGGAGTGGAAGGCCATGCCGGCCCCGACAGACTCACCCGGGCGCTGGACATCACCCGCGCGCTCAACCGCGAAAACCTGCTCGAGTCGAAACGTCTCTGGATCGAGGACGATGGCTCCTCGCCGCCGTTCATCGCCTCCCCCCGGATCGGCATCGCCTACGCTTCGGCCGAAGATCGCGCCCTCCTGTGGCGTTTCACGGTATGCGAGGGCGGAGGGCGTGATTGCGTGAGGGCGGAGTTGCTCAAGAAAAAGAGGGCGGAGGGCGTGAGTTACGAAGTGTGCGTTAACATTCACGAGTCGGGAGAAAGACTCACGCAACCACGCACTCCGGACTCCGAACTCATGCGTTGAACGGGGGCTGCGCCTCGATTGCCAGACGGCCGGAGGCGAACGCCCAGGTGAGGTTGTAGCCGCCGCAGGGGGCGTCGAGATCGACAAGCTCTCCCGCGACGCGCAGACCGGCGACGCGGCGGGATTCGAGCGTCCTGGGATCGAGTTCGCTCAACGCCACGCCGCCGCGCGTGACCATCGCCCGATCCCATCCTTCCGTGCCGGCGATCGCCACGGGACACGCAGCGCAAAACTCCGCGAGCGCAAGCGCCGCGGCCCGGTCGAGCCGGGCCGCCACCACGTCCTCCCCGATTTCCGCCCGTTCGCAAAGCCGATGCGCCAGCGCCTTGGGAAGCGCCTCCGCCAAGAGATTGCGGACAAGCCGGGCCCCGTGAGCCGTCCGCCATGCAGAAAACGCCGCCAGCCAGTCCGCATCCGTCCAATCCGCCCGGAAGGCGATGCGCAACCGTGTCGGCGAATCTTCCGCGAGGGCGTGCGCGACGTCGCCCGAAAGCGCGAGCACGGCCGGTCCGCTCAGCCCGCGGTGAGTGAAGAGCAGCGGTCCACGAACCGCGCGCCCGCGCGGCTCGATCGAGACGGCCGCGTCAGGGCACGAGAGGCCGGCGAGATCGGACATCCAGCTTTCGGCCGCGACGAGCGGCACCAGCGCGGGCGTCGGAGGCACCAGCGAAAGCCCGGCCTCTCGAGCCAGCGCCAGGCCGGAGCCGTCCGAGCCCAGCGAGGGCCAGGCGCGTCCGCCTGCGGCGAGCACGATCCGCGGCGCCGTCAGGACTTCGCCACAGGCAGTTTCGACGCCGCGCACCGCGGTGCCGGCCTCGTCGAGCAGGATGCGCGCGACCTTGACGCCGCAGCGAATCTCGGCGCCGGCGCGCCGCGCGGCGGCGACGAGCGCGTCGCGCACGTCCGCGGCGCGGCCCGAGGCGGGAAAGACGCAGCCGTCCGATTCGACGACCGTCGGGACGCCGTGGTCGGCGAGGAAGCGGCGGATGTCCGCGGGAGGCCAGCGGCGCAGGGCGTCGGTCATGAACCGCGCGCGCTTCCCGAACGCCGCGACGATGTCGGCGGCGTCCGTGTCATGAGTGACATTGCAGCGGCCGCCGCCCGTGGCGAGCAGCTTGGCGCCGGGGCGGTCGAGGCGCTCGAGGACGAGCGCGCGGCCCGTGGAAAACGCGGCGGCGACGAGGCCGGCGGCGCCTCCGCCGACGATGATCGCGGCGAAGGCTGATGTTTCTACGCGCCACGGAGGGCGCGAATCAAGATGCGGAGGGCGCGAATCAAGATGCGGAGGGCGCGAATCAAAATGCGGAGGGCGCGAATCAAGACGCCTAGTGGATGACATGGATGCGCCTCCATTTTCCGCGATGCCAGCGCTGGGCGAAGCCAAAGGCGGCGACGGCGACGAAGACCCCCATCCAGAGCCACGCGGCGAGGATGCCACCGTTGAAGTGGAAGATGAGCATCTCGCCGGGAAGCCAGAGCAGCCAGGACAGCAGCGAAATGAAGATCATCACGAACTTCGTGTCGCCCACGCCTTTGAGGGCGCCCATGAGCACGATGTTGGCCGAATCGAGCACACCCCAGAGCGTCATCACGTAGAGCAGATGGCGTCCGGTGCGCAGGAAGGTCGGCGTGGCGGCGGCGATGCTGTCTTCGCGGATGAAGAGCGAGAGCAGCGTCTCGGGGAAGATCACGAAGACGGCGCCGATGAACGCCATGTAGATCCAGGCGAGCTTGAGGGAAGACCAGCCGGCCTTGCGGGCGTGGTCGGCGTTGCCGGCGCCGCGATGCTGGCCGGTGAGCACGGCGGCGGCGTTCCCGAAGCCCATGAGCGGCGAGAACGCCAGATTGTTGATGCTGAAGACGACGTTGGCCACGGTCAGCACGGCGGGCTCCAGCCGCGCGGTCATCAGCACGAAGACGGAGAAGGCGCCGACGTCCAGCAGGATCTGCACGCCCGCGGGATAGCCGAAGTAGAGCAGGCGGCGCATGAGGTCGCGCTGGAAGACGAACGCGCGGCGCAGGCCGAGCGCGCGGACCGGCGCGGAGCGCAGCATCGCCGCGAGGAGAATCGCCGTCGTCAGCGCGCTCGACGCGCACGTCGCGACCGCCGCGCCTCGCAGGCCCATCTCGGAAAAGCCGAAGCGGCCGAAGATCATCGCGTAGTCGAGCGCCACGTTGGCCACGCATCCGACGATGTTGGCGGCGGTGGCGAGGTGGACTTTGCCACGGCCGGTGAAGTAGCCGGCGAGCGTCCAGTTCAGGCCCATCGGCAGCGCGCCGTAGATCATCCATTCGAAGTACACGATCTCCTGCGCGACGAGGTCCGGCGCGTGGCCGAACCAGGCGAACATGCGGGAGCCCAGCGGGATCATCAGCAGCAGCACCGGGGTGCTGAGCAGCATGAAGATCAGTCCTTGCGCGGCCGCATGGACGCTGTTGGCCTCCTCCTTCGCACCATGGTATTGGGAGACGAACGTGGAGGAGTAGCCCGCGATGGCCGTAAAGAGACAGACGAGGGCGAAGGAGAGCAGACCGGCGGGCATGGCCGCCTGGATGGCCAGATCCGAATGCCAGGCAAGGAAGAGCCGATCGCAGAACTGCATCACAGTGAAGGCGGAGTTGCCAATCACCATGGGCAGCGCGATCGCGAGCACTTCGCGCAGGCCGCCAGGAGCGTGTTTGGGGTTCATAGAGGGGAGAGAGAAGGGGCTAGCGGCTAGGGGCTAGGGTATTTGAAACTGGAAACTGGAGGTTCCTAATCATAATCGTAATCATAATCGAGTACGTGTACGTGTACGTGAATGTGAACGAGTACGGGTAAGTGGAATCGAGCGATGGCGGGGCCACGCAGGCGAAGGGCTGGCGGTGTACTGGACGCCGGAAGGCGCGCAGAGACTGAGCCCTGCGCACAAGACGCCCCACCCTCCCAATCGTGTCAATCCTGAAATCCGGTCAAAACCACGCGACCGCAGACTCGTGTTCATTCGCGTCCATTCGTGGTTCCTGCCAATTCAGCCGCGCGGCCGCGCGGGGTTAGTGCTTGAACGAGCGCTGGCCGGTGAAGACCATGGCGACGCCGGCATCGTTGCAGCAGTCGATGACGTCCCAGTCGCGCTGGGAGCCGCCCGGCTGGACGATCGCGGAGATGCCTTCGCGAATGCCGACCTCCGCGCCGTCGCGGAACGGAAAGAAGGCGTCCGAGACCATGCTGCAGCCCGGCAGGCCGCCGCGCTTGGCCTTGACCTCTTCGTCGATCGCCGCGGCGAAGCGCCGCCCGTCGTCCCCGAACTTCATCGCGAGATCATTGTACGGCGTCTGGTGGCGGTCCCATGCGATCAGGTCCGCGAGCTTGCGGTACGCCTTGTCGCGCGCGATCTCGGCGACGCCGACGCGATCCTGCTCGCCGGTGCCGATGCCGACCGTGACGCCGTCCTTGACGTAGAGCACGGAGTTGCTGGTGACGCCCGCCTCGACGAGCCAGCCGAAGACGAGGTCTTCGTACTCGGCTGCCGTGGGCAGGCGCTGGATGCGGTGGACGGATCCATCCTTGCGCTTGCATTCGGCGGGCAGAAGCTTGTCGGCCGAGCGCGCCTCGGGCACGAACGACCATTGCGCCACGATGCCGCCGTCTACGAGGGACTTGAAGTCGACGACGCGCTGCGCGACGAACGACGTCAACCGCGCCATGTTGCGGATGCGCATGACGCGGAGGTTCTTCTTCTGGGCGAAGACGTCCATGACGCCGGGGGCGAATTCGGGGGCGACGACGACCTCGGCGTAGTTCTCGGCGACGAGCTTCGCCGTCTCGAGGTCGACCTCGCGGTTGAGCGCGATGCAGCCGCCGAACGCGGCGAGGCGATCCGTGCGGTTGGCGCGGTTGTAGGCCTCGGCGAGAGTGGCGCCTTTGGCGACGCCGCAGGGGTTGTTGTGCTTGACGATGACGGCGCAAGGCGTGGCGTCGAGGTAGCGCAGGATGTTGAGCGCATTGTCGGCATCCGTCAAGTTCGTCTTGCCGGGATGCTTGCCGGACTGGAGCAGTTCGGGCTCGGAGGCGAGCACGTGGCCGGGGGCGAGCATCGCGACGTCGCCCAGGGCGAGGTTGCCGCCCACGAGCTTGTAGACCGCGGCCTCCTGGCCGGGATTCTCGCCGTAGCGCAGGCCCTTGCGCTCGCCGTCGATGACCCAGGCGACCTTCTCGTAGCGGAGCGTCTGGCGGCGGTCCCCGTCGATGAAGGCGATCTCCATCGCCGGAGTGAAATGGTCGTCCATGATCGTCTTGTAGGCGGACTGGTAGTCCATG
>JAAZAI010000324.1 GCA_012514445.1 Lentisphaerota bacterium | reverse complement strand
GTCTTCTTCAAGCTCGCGCGCGGAAGCGGCGGAGACAACTTCAAGTCCTCCAAGGCCAGCGTCCGCGAAGGCAAGTTCGTGTATGATCTGGAGGAGGGAAAGCCCATCCGCTTCTATCCGCAGTGGGGGCATCCTTCGTGGCATCCCGATTCGCGCCGCATCCTCGAGAAAGGGAACATTTTGTTCGACGCCGAAGACGGACAAGGCCGAAAACTGGCGCCAATTCCAACCGACCACCCCTCGTTCGGTCCGGATGGCTCGGTCTTCGTCAGCGACGGCAAGGTGTCGAAGGCGGACTACGCCGTAACCGGCAACCTCGTCGTCACCGTCGGCAGCGCGACGTCCGACGACGCGGTGCGCATCGATCTGTTCAAGTCGACGGCGGGGGCGCGCACGTGGCGCAAGTCGCACCCCCACCCTGTCTTCAGCCCCGACGGTCGACGCATCTACTACAACGTGAACGCCGGCTCCTGGACGGAGCTGCGCGTAGCGGAAACAACAAAGGAATAGCAACATGAAACATAGAGCGACTCGATGGACGATCGCCGCCCTGGTGGCGGCGTGTGGACTCTGCCATGCGCAGGGGGAGGCGCCGCAGGCGCGTCGGATGGCGACGCCGCCGGCGGTGGATGGCCGGCTCCAGGAGTGGAATCAGTTTCCCAAAATATCATTGAAGCATCCCGACGTGCCCGACCTCAAGGTCCCGCGCGCGTCGATGGGCTGGACGGACGACGCCCTGCACGTCGCGGTGCAGGTGCTGGACCAGACGATCGTCAACACCCAGGCCGTCGAGCGCATCTCCAGCGCCGACTGCTTCGACGTGAACGTCGGGTCGCCCGATCGCAAGACGACGGTGCGATTGACCATCGCGCCGTCGTCGGCCGAGGGCAAGCCCGCCTGCCGGCTCGTGAAGCAGGATGTGGCCACGAAGAAGGCCGACGTGCTTTTCGCCTCGACGGATCCCTCGACGCTCGACGGCTTCGCCTGGGCTCTGCAGTACGACGGGAAGCACTGGACGGTCGAGGCCAGCATCCCCTTCGCGCTGCTCGGCATGGCGCCGAAGCTCGGCGAGGGGCTGCCGTTCGTGATGGTCGTGTACGACCGCGACAAGCCCGACGTCGACGAATGGACGGCCGGGAGCGGCTGGCACAAGCGCGCGGAGAGCTCCGACAAGAAGAAGGGCGTCGACGCCTGGCCGGTGGTCGTCCTCGCCGACGAGAACGCCCGCGAGACGCTGAAGGTCAAGTCCGGCGTGAAGCTCGTCCGGAAACATCCCTGCAACCTGTTCAAGCCCGACGAGGACGTGGCGTTCGATTTCTCCTTGAAGGGATTCCCCGAGGGCGCGGGGACGCTGGAGGCGATCGTCGCCGACGCATTTGGTCGCGAGATCCTGCGCAAGACGATGGACGTCGAGGTCCAGAAGGGAGACGCGGCGGCGCGAGTGCTCTCTCTGGGCCGGCCCGGACGCGGCTACTACGAGATGACGGTTCGCGTGCAGACGAAGGGCGCGGACGGGCAGGGCGCGGAGAGCGTGGAGAAAGTCACATTCGGCGTGATGGAGCAGGTCGAG
>JAAZAI010000323.1 GCA_012514445.1 Lentisphaerota bacterium | reverse complement strand
TCACGCTCTCACGCACTCACGCACTCTAATACGGGATCACGAGGACCATGCCCTGCTCGACCTGGTCCCCGTTGCGCAGCACGTCGCGGTTGGCGTCGCGGATGTCCTTGTTGCGGGAAGCGTCGCCATAGAACCGCTGCGCGATCGACCAGAGCGAATCGCCTCGCTTGACTTCATACGTACGCTGAACGGAGCGATCCGCGAAACCGGCGTTCGTCGGTCCGCTCGGTTCCGTCTCCAGATTGATAATGGCCAGATCCTTGGGCGTCGGCGGCGAAACCTTCGCGTTGTTGAGCATCGTGTCCACCTGCTTGTTCAGACGCGCCAGCTCGCGGGTCAGCTTCTCCTTCTCGACGCGCGCGGCGGACAACGCCTCCTCGTTCGAGGCGAGCCGCTTCTGCGCCGCCGCGAGCTCGCCCTTCAACCGGGACACCTGCTCCTCCCACTGCTTGCGTTCGTCCGCGATGTTCACGGTCTCGACGCCGCCGCGGTACTCGAGGCTGATCTGCAGCTTCGCCTGGCGGATGCGCTCTTCGACCATGTCTCGCTTCTCCGCATCGGGCCTCAGGAAGAGATACGTCTGAAAATGCGACAGCGCCGTGAAGGGGTCCTTGCGACTGTCCTGGAGCACGATGCCGAGCTGCAGATGCGCCAGCGCGTTGGTGGATTGCGAGATCGTCACCGCCTTGAAGAGGTCGTAGGCCTTGTCGAACTCCCCCGCCGCCTGCGCCGCCATCGCCGTCTTCATCGCGGCGTCCGCCGCCTCGGCGCTTTCGATCGTCTGCACCGCGCCACGCCGTCCGCAACCGGACGCCAGCAAGACCAGCGCGATCGCGCAGCCGATCGCCGGCAGCGTGCGGGACGATGTGGCGCGCGCGCGCGTCATCGGGCGTCTCCGTTGGCGACGTCGACCCGGATTTCGGCGAAGCCCTGATGGCGGACCGACTCGAGCTGCCGCCGCACGACCACGCGGACGACGTGCGCGCCGTCCGGGACGTTGCGCGTGTTCCACACGAAATTCCTGCCGGAGGCGGCCAACTTGCCGTCGACGAGCCAGTTGAACCGCAGGAAGACCGCGGGATCCTCGCCTTTGACCTCCGCCTTCAATTCGACGATGCCCGCGAGGGGGCCCGCGACCGGGGCGATCACCGGCTCGATGCGCGGCGCCCAAGGCTTCGCGAGGGGATCGCCCATCGGCAGAATCTGCAGCGGCGAGAGCACCGACTGGTAGAAGCTCTCAACGGACGTGCAGCCGGCGCGGGAATGCAGGAAGATGGACGCGCTGGGGAACTTGGCCCAGATCGCGTACGGCTCGTCCACCGTTCCCGCCGAAAACGCAGCGCCGTCCTTCAGCCACGTCGTCGCCTTGGTGTGCGCCGCCTGATGGAAGGCCGCGCCGAAACTGGTGAGATTGTCCGCAAACGCCCCGGGGGCCAGCGTCAGCTTGTCCGTCGCGACCGTCCGGCTGCCGGTCATGAAGCCGATCAGCGGAAAGTCCGCGGCCGAAGGCAGGTTCGTGGAGACCACCGCCCGGACGCCGTACCGGTCCCTCAGCGCGGCGGCGGCGCCTTCGTACTGCCAGTGCCGGCAGGTGGAGCGCACGTCGTCGTTGACGGCGAAAAACACGGTGCCGCTCGGGGACGTGTGATCCGAAGCGGCCGCGCGCTCGAGCGCGGCGATGGCCTCGGACACCGCGATGCCGCGTTCACCTGTGAACGCGAGCATCATCGCGGGCAGCGGCATCGCCTCCAGCAGCCGGTTGCGCATCTGGTCGAACGTCGCCGACGGCTCGACGGCGGCCCCGGCGGACGAAGGACCGGCGAAGAGCTCCGAAACGTAGCGCCCGCTGGTGATCGATTCTCCTTCCGGGATGCGGTTGCGCGTGAAGGTCAACCCCGTGAGGGAAATCGGCGGCGTGGTGGTGACGCGCGTCGGAAAGCCGCAGGAGTACGCCACGGCAAGCACCTGCGGCGCGATCCCCGCCTCGGCGATGGCGGCGGTGACCGGCAGCCAGATGTGGCGCGCGAAGTCCTCGGGCGAGATGTCCGTCGACACGCCATCGTAGACGTTCGTCGGAATCGAGACGCGGACCACGTTCGAGGGAGGAATGCTCCGAAGCCGCTGGTAAACCTGCCCGAGCAGGATCGAATCCAGCGACGCGTCGTTGACGACGAGCACGACCTCGTGCGGTCCAAGCGCGCGAACCACGGCGGCGGCCAAGACCAGCGCCGTCGCGAGCGCCGCCCTGGCAAGCCGTTTCGGCGATGCGCTTGTGCGGCCGTTCAGTGGCATGTTTCTATTTGCGCCCGATGATGCGGTCGGCGTAGGCGCCGGTGCGCGTGTCGATGCGGATCCACTCGCCCTCTTCGACGAAGATCGGAACCTGGACGACGTAGCCGCCATCGACCGTCGCGGGCTTCATCACCTTGCCGGCCGCGGTGTTGCCCTTGACGGCGGGATCGGAGGAGACGACCTTGCGCTCGATGAAGTTGGGCAGCTCGATGTCCACCGGCTTGCCGTCGAGATAGAGAATCTCGCACTCGATGTCGTCGACGAGGAAGAACTTGCGCTCGCCTAGAACCGTCTCGGAGACCTCCGCCTGCTCGAAGTTCTCGTCCACGAAGACGTAGTTGTCGCCGTCCTTGTACGAGAAGTGCATGCGCTTCGTCTCCAGATCCGGCTTGTCGAACGAGTCGTTTTCCCGGAAGTTCTTGACGAACGTGTTGCTGGTGAGCAGATGCTTGAGCCGGCAGGTGTAGATGGACTGCCCCTTGCCGGGCTTGGTGAAGTTGTACTCGGTGATTTCGTAGGGCTGGCCCTCGTACATGATCTTGAGGCCCTTGCGAAGGTCGGATGCGGTGTAACCCATGGGGATCTCCTGTCGGTTGTGCGCCACGCCCGCGCGGTAACGGAGTCGAATCGCCCGGACGTGAAAAAAAGGAAAAGAAATAGTACGAAAAAAAGGAAGGAGGGTCAAGAACGGCTTTGATCTCAGGAGATTTCGATGGTCGCCTTTTCGCGCAGCTCGTCCACGAAAGCCGAGAGCGCTTCGCCGCGGCGGGTGTGGCGGAGGAAGTCGCGGACCTTGTCCTCGACCTCGGAAAGCTCCGGCGAAGCGGCGGCCTCCATGTCGTTCTTGAGGACGAGGTGGTAGCCGAACTGCGTCTCGATGATGTCGCTCATGCCGCCGACGGGCAGCGCGAACGCGGCGTCGTCGAACTCCTTCACCATCATGCCGCGGCTGAACCAGCCGAGGCTGCCGCCCGCCTGCTTGCCGCTCGGGCAGTCCGAATGGGCGGCGGCCTCGCTGGCGAAGTCGGCGCCCGTCTCGATCCGCTCCTTGATCCCGCGGATCTTCGCGATCGCCTCGAGCTTGTCCTCGGCGCTCGCGCTCTTGGGCGACACGAGAATGT
>JAAZAI010000322.1 GCA_012514445.1 Lentisphaerota bacterium | reverse complement strand
TAACACGGGTGAAATCCATGGAAGTCCCCTCGGTGCCGGATTTATGAACAGGCGTGTGCGGGGAGTTCGAGAAGACTCTCCTCCCCGCCTGTTCATAAAATCCGGACATACTATAAGGGTGCGATCTCCGAGCGCGCCGTTTCCTTGCTCCCCGGCCATATTGCGAATTGCTGGCGAATGGGCGAATGGGCAAAGCCTGCGCTTGCGCGGGTCTTGTCCTCTGGTGTACAATTCAGGCGTAACGATCGAACCCGGTGCGCTCCCGTCCGGTCAACGGGGTTGCACACCCAAACTCCTCGTAAAGAAATGATGAATCCCAAGCAAGACGACAGAATCTTCAAAATCGATCCGGCCATCGCCCCCGCCGGGATGCGCAATGCGATCACCCGCAGGATCGTCGAGCGCGCCGTGGGCTTCCACAAGCTGGACAAGATCATCTTCGACGGACGCCGCTGCCACGAACAGGATGCTTCGCGCTACTTCTGCGACGACGTCCTGCTGGGGATGGATGTGCGGACGATCGTGTCGGACGAGGACCGCGCGCGGATTCCCAAGACGGGCCCCGTCGTCGTGGTCGCCAACCATCCGTTCGGCGGCATCGAAGGCGTGGTGATGCTCAGCATCCTCAACTCGGTGCGCCCGGACGCCAAGGCGATGGCCAACTACCTGCTCCAGCTCATACCGGAGATGCGGGAGATGTTCATCCCCGTCAATCCCTTCGGCTCGCCCAACGCGGCGAAGCAGAACATCAAGCCTCTGCTCGAGACGATGAAGTGGCTGCGCGACGGACACATTCTGGGCGTCTTCCCGTCCGGGGAGGTCTCGAGCATCGACATCCGCAGCGGCTGTGTGCGCGATCCGGCCTGGTCCCCGACGATCGCCGGCATCGCGCTCAAGACGAAGGCCACGATCGTGCCGATGTTCTTCGCCGGACGCAATCCCGCGCTCTTCCAGATCGCGGGTCTGATCCATCCCCGGCTACGCACCGTGATGCTGCCCACGATGACGAGCAAGAAGACGAGCAGCACCATCGAGGTCTTCATCGGTTCGCCCATCACCCCGACGGAGGCGGCGAAGTACAAGGACGAGGAGGAGCTGACGAAGTACATGCGCCTGCGAACGTATTCGCTCGCCGGGCGCACGGTCAAGCCGCCCCGGCACAAGCTGCTGCGTCTGCGGCGCCTGCACAAGCAGGCCGCCATCGTCCAGGAGGAGATCCTGCCCGAGACGCCGGTCGAGGCGATCGAGGCGGACATCGCCGCGCTCCCGCCCGCGGCGCATCTGCTCGACGGACCGGATCTGCAGGTCTACATCGCCAGGCTCGCCGAGGATTCCGCCCTCCTGCGCGAGATCGGCCGCCTGCGCGAGACCACGTTCCGCGCGGTGGGCGAGGGGACGGGCCGCCGGACCGACATCGACGTCTTCGATTCGCACTACCACCACCTCTTCCTCTGGAACACGAAGAACCGGCAGATCGTCGGCGCCTATCGGCTGGGCCTCGCCGACGAGATCGTCGAGCGCTTCGGCGTCCGCGGGCTCTATACGAGCACGCTCTTCAAGTTCAACGAGAAGCTGCTGGGCCGGTTCCAGCCCGCTCTCGAACTCGGGCGCTCGTTCGTCCGCCCGGAATACCAGCGCACGTTCGCGCCGTTGCTCTTCCTCTGGAAGGGCATCGGCGCTTTCATCGGTCAGAACCCGCGGTACGCCAACCTCTTCGGCCCCGTGAGCATCACGGCCGACTACCGCGACACCTCGCGCAACATGCTGCTGCGCTCCCTGCGGCTTTCGAACTTCTCCTCCGAGCTCTCCCGCTTCGTCAAGCCGCGCCGCAAGCCGCGCAAGGCCGCGATCCGCGAGGAATGGCAGAACCGCGACTTCCAGCCGTTCATCAGCGATGTCGAGGAGGTCTCGACGATCATCCAGGACATCGAGAAGGACCGCAAGGGCATCCCCATCCTCATCAAGCAGTACTTGAAGCTCGGCGGCAAGATCCTCGCCTTCAACCTCGACACCGACTTCAGCGACGTCGTGGACGGGCTGATCCTCATCGACTTGCGCAAGACGGAGCCCCGCGCCCGCGCCCGCTACATGGGCGACGAGGCCGACCGACTCTTCCGCGAACACCACCAGCTCCCCTCATGATCCAGATCCAGCAACTGACTCGCGACTTCGGCTCGCACCGCGTCCTCCAAGGCGTGGCGCTCGACGCCGCGCCGGGCGAACGCATCGCGCTCGTCGGCGGCAACGGAGCCGGCAAGACGACGCTGCTGCGCATCCTCGCCACCTATCTGCCGGCGACCTCCGGCTACGCGACGGTGGCCGGTCACGACGTCTTCGCTGACTCCGCCGCCGTGCGCGCGGCCCTCGGCTATCTCCCCGAGAACGCGCCCCTCTACGCGGACATGCGCGTCACCGAATACCTCAAGTTCCGCGGCCGTCTCCGCCGGATGGGCCGCCTTCACCTGCGTCGGCGTCTGCACGAGGTGATCCAACTGTGCGACCTCGCACCTCTGCGCAACGCGCGGATCAGCTCGCTCTCGAATGGCTTCCGGCGCCGCGTCTGCATCGCGGACGCGATTCTGCACGATCCTCCCGTGCTGCTTTTCGACGACCCGCTCGCCGCCTGCGATCCTGACCAGGCGGACAAGCTCGCCGAGACGCTCGTCTCGCCCGAGGTTTGCGCCACCCGGACGCTGCTCTTCACCACGCATTCGCGAGAACTCGTCCAGGCCATCGCGACCCGAATCCTCTTCCTCGACCGCGGCAAGATCGCGGCGGACGTTCCCGGCACGGACTGCCTTCGCAAGGCCTCGCTCCCGATGATGTTCGCCGAATGGCGCGCCATGGCGGCGAACGGCGCGGGAGGCGCGGCATGAACCCGGCGGCGACGATCTGGAAGCGCGAATGCCTGGGCGCGCTGCGTTCTCCGGCCTCCTGGTGGATCGTGGCGGGATTCACGGCGGTGGCCGGCCTGCGATTCACCTCGGCCCTGCGCATCGCCGCGGGCACCATCGAGCACATGCCCGCGGTCTTCTGCACGCAGCTTCTGCTCGCGCTTTGCATCCCCGTGGCCCTCTTCACGATGGGCCTCTTCGCCTCCGAGCGCGCCAACGGCACGCTGGAGCCGTTGATGACGGCGCCCGTGAGCGACGCGCAAGTCGTGCTCGGCAAGTTCGCCGCCGCGTTCACGCTCGTCTTCGTCTCGCTCGTCTTCGCGAGCCTCGTCCTGCCGGTCTACATGGCGTACGCCGCGCCGGCTCCGGCCTGCAGCCGCCCCTCGCTCTACACGGGCTTCGCGGTGGTGGCGCTCTTCGCCGCCGCCTGGTGCGCGGCCGGCACGCTCGTCTCGCTGCTCTCGCCGCACCCGGCGGCCGCCGCGCTTGCGACGGCCGTCTTCACGCTGGGCTGCGCCGCGGCCTTCACCGGCAATGTCCCCGGCTTCGGCGAGCGACTCGTCTTCCTGCCCACGGATGTCGCCGACTTCGCGCGCGGTTCCGCCGACACGCGCGTGCTCTTCGCCGCGGTCTCCGCCATCGTCTTCCTCCTCTTCTGCGCGGTCCGCGTCCTGGAGTCGCGCCGCTGGATCACCTCAAAATGAAAATCCGCTTGTCCCGAACCCCGGCCCTCGCCGCGATTTTGCTCGTCGCCTTCGTCGCCGTCTGGCTCCTGCAGACCCATCAGCGCCGCGCGAACGCGGCGATAACGCGGGAGCCCGCCGCCGACGCGGAGCATCCGCGCATCGTCTCGCTCGTTCCGGCGGTCACGGAAACGCTCTACATGCTGGGGCTTGGCAAGAACCTCGTCGGGCGCTCGGACTACTGCGACTTCCCCGAGGTGGTGACGAACCTTCCCGCGCTGGGATCTCTGGCCTCGGTCAACGTCGAGGCGATCGCCCGGCTCAAGCCCGACTTCGTGCTGCTCTCCGATGCGCAGGCCCAGACGAAGCTCCACCAGGCGCTTGAAAAGTTGCGCATCAACCACATCGGCGTCCCCGCGAATTCCCTCGAGCAGATCTTCCAGAGCGTCTGGGACCTGGGGCAGCGCTTCGACGCCACGGGCAACGCGGAACTTTGGCTCGAGCACGTCAACGCCGTCATCGCCAAGGCCAAGGAGCAGGCGCCGACGACGGCGCCGCGGGTGCTGATCTGCGCGGGCCGCGACCCCGCCTCCCTCGAGCGGCTCTACATCTCGGGTCGCGGCAATTTCTACGAGGGGATCGTGAAGATCGCCGGCGGCGCGAACGCCTACGACGGTCCGCTGCCGTTCCCAATGGTCTCCCTCGAAGGCGTGCTCAAGATGAATCCCGACATCATCGTCGACATCATCGTCGGCGAGGCCGCGCGCGACGGCGTCGAAAAGGCGCTCGTCCAGTGGAGCGGGCTTTCCACGGTGAACGCCGTCAAGACGGGCGACGTGCACATCCTCACCGAGGCGTGGGCCGTGCGCCCCGGCCCGCGGATCGACCTGCTCGTCACGAGCCTCTCGGACTGTGTCCGGGAATGGAGCGAAGGCCATGATCGTTGACTTCCACACCCACTGCTTCCCCGACGCCCTCGCCCCCCGCGCGATGGCGATGCTCGAGGGCAACGCCGGCATGAAGGCGCCGCTCGACGGCACGGTCGCCGCTCTCGTCACCTCGATGGAGCGCGCGGGCGTCGACCGTTCGGTGATGCTGCAGATCGCGACGAAGCCGTCGCAGAACCACACCGTGAACACCTGGGCGATCGAACGCCGCGAACCGCAGATCATCCCCTTCGGCAGCGTCCATCCCGACGGCGAGGACTGGGCGGCCGAGCTGAAGCGCCTGGCCGATGCAGGAATCAAAGGCGTCAAGTTCCATCCCGAGTACCAGGGATTCTACGTGGACGAGCCGCAGATGCTCCCGATCTACCGGCTGCTCGACGATCTGGGGCTGATCGTGGTCTTCCACGCGGGCGCGGACATCGGCGTTCCCCCGCCGGTGCACGGCACTCCGGAGCATTTCGCGCGGGTGATCGACAGCCTCCCGCGCGGCAGAACCATCCTGGCGCACATGGGCGGGTGGAAGCAGTGGGAAGGCGTCGAGGAGCTGCTCGTCGGCTCGCATCTGCTCTTCGACACGTCCTTCAGCCGGGCGTTCATGGCGATCGAGCAGATGAAGCGGCTCGTGGAGCGACATGGCGCGGACCAGTTTGTGATGGGCAGCGATTCGCCCTGGGACGATCAGCAGGCCGCGATCGCCGCCGTCCGCGAGATGGGCCTGTCGCGGGACGAGGAATCCGCCATTCTGGGCGGCAACGCCGCGCGTCTGCTGGGTTTGTAGAACCACACCGAAAGCGAGGACACCGATGAACATGATTCCGACGATTCAGCCCGAGGCGCTATCGTTGCACCCTTTCACCGCCTTCGACAAGGGCTGGATGGTGCTCAGCGCGGGGGACTACAAGGCCGACGACTGGAACTGCATGACCGTGTCGTGGGGCTTTGTCGGCACGATGTGGAACCTGCCGGTCGCCCAGACCGTCGTGCGGCCGCAGCGGTACACGCGCGAGTTCCTGGACAAGTACGACACCTTCACGCTCTGCGCGTTCCCGGATTCCTGCCGAAAGGCGCTGCAGATCCTCGGCTCGAAGAGCGGGCGCGACGGCGACAAGGTGGCGGAGTCAGGACTCCGCCCCATGGCGTCGACCGTCGTGGCGGCCCCGTCTTTCGCGGAGGCCGAGCTGGTGATCGAATGCCGAAAGATCTTCCGGCAGCCGATGACGCCCGAGGCGATGCTCGATCCCCGCGCGGTCGCCGCCTATCCGACCCGCGACTATCACATCATCTACATCGGGGAAGTCGTCGCCGTGCGGAGGGAGTGAGATTTGAATCGCGACGCGACTGGTTGTGTGGCATGGAATCTGCTAAAGTGTTAAGCGAAACCGCGCGTTGAGAACAGCGTGCGGCATCTGTTCGAATCCGAGGTGGACATGGTAGAGCCGCAAGATTATTCGAGTTTTCAAGCCGTGCTGTTGCAGCGCGGGGTGATGACGGAAGCCGAGTTGCGCGACGTCAAGTCCGAAGCCGGCCGGATGCCGCTGGACAAATTTCTGCTCCAAAACAAGCGAGTCGACCCCGAGGTGATGCTTTTGGCGGTGGCTTCGTATTTCAACATGCGGCCCATCGCTTTGCGCGGCAGCTTCCTGCCCCCGCGGAAGCTCGTGGATCTCGCCCCCCCGGATTTCTGGGTTCGGGTCAAGGCCGTGCCGCTGATGCAGGTCGGCGGGCGGCTGGCCGTGGCGTTCGGGGATCCGTTCGACCTCGTGCTTCAGGAGGAGGTCGCGCGCGCCACCCGGCTCGAGATCATCGCCCTCGTGGCGCTGGAGCAGGATGTCAACGACGCGATGGTGCGCGCCCGGGCCAAGAAGGATTCGGAAAATCCGAATCTGGCCATGGAGAACATCATGCGCTCGCCGGAGGCCGATCTGGAGTTCAGCAGCGAGTCGCTCAAGGACGAGTCGCTGGACCAGGCGGTCGCGTCCGCCGACGCGGCGCCGGTCATCCGCATGGTCAACATGATGCTCATCGAGGCGCTGCGCACGGGCGCCAGCGACATCCACTTCGAGGCGCTCGAGAAGGCCTCGCGCCTGCGCTACCGGATCGACGGCGCGCTCATCGAGCGGCCCTGCCCCCCCAAGGCGCTCCACAACGCCATCGTCTCGCGCGTCAAGATCATGGCGGACCTCGACATCGCCGAGCGGCGCAACCCGCAGGACGGACGCTTCCGCGTCAAGGCGCTCAACAAGGACGTCGACATCCGCGTCAGCATCCTGCCGACGATCCACGGCGAGAAGATCGTCATGCGCACGCTCGACAAGACGAACCTCGCCCCAGGCCTCGCCTCGCTCGGGCTCGACGACTTCGCCTATCGCGCCATGCACCACGCCATCGAGCAGCCCCACGGCATCCTGCTCGTCACCGGCCCCACGGGTTCCGGCAAGACCACGACCCTCTACTCCTGCCTCCAGGACCTCAATCAGCCGGACGTCAACATCGTGACCGCCGAGGATCCCGTCGAGTACGAACTGGCCGGCGTCAACCAAGTCCACGTCAACGAGCAGGTCGGGCTCTCGTTCGCCAACGTGCTGCGCTCCGTCCTGCGCCAGGATCCCGACATCGTCCTCGTCGGCGAAATCCGCGACGGCGAGACGGCGGACATCGCCGTCAAGGCCGCGCTCACCGGCCATCTCGTGTTGAGCACCCTCCACACCAACGACGCCTCCGGCGTCATCGCCCGCCTCATCGACATGGGCGTGCCCCCCTTTCTCATCGCCTCCTCGCTCATCCTCGCGCAGGCCCAGCGCCTCTACCGCAGGCTCTGCCCCGTCTGCAAGCGCCCGGCCGAGATCGAACCGGACATCCTCCGCGCCAACGACATCGACCCGGAGGATCTCGCGGGGGGGACGATCTTCGAGGCCGCGGGATGCCCCAAGTGCAACGGGACCGGCTACAAGGGGCGCGGCGCGATCATGGAGGTGCTGCCCATAACGGACGGCATCCGCGCGGAGATCACGCGCGGTTCGACTTCGCCGGTGATCCGGAGCGTGGCCGTCGCCGAGGGCATGGTCACGCTCAAGCGGGTTGGCGTCATGAAGGTCCGCGCGGGCATGACTTCGCTCAACGCCGCGCTCGAGGTCACGGGCAGTGAATGAAGCCGGCGACGGCAAGAGCAACGAACGGAAGACAACCATGGCGAAAACGCAGCAACACGTCAGCGGCGTCGGAACGATCCGCAAGAAGGAGTTGATCCCCTTCACCCGGCAGATGGCCAGCATGATGAACGCCGGCCTGCCCATCCTGACCTCCATCTCGACCCTCGAGGAGCAATGCCAGCATCCGGGCTTCCGGCAAGTGCTGCGCAGCCTCCGCGATGTCATCGAGAGCGGAACGCCCTTCTCCGAGGGGCTGGCGATGTATCCCAGGATTTTCGACTCGATGTACGTGAACATGGTCGCCGCCGGCGAGGAAAGCGGCCAGTTCGCGCTGGTCATGAAGCGTCTCGCCGCGATGATGGACGCCTCGGCGCGCCTCGTGCGCAAGGTCAAGTCCGCGCTGACGTATCCGGTCGTGATCCTCTCCCTCGCCCTGATCATCGCGTTCGGCCTGATCACCTTCGTCGTGCCGGTCTTCTCCCAGATGTTCGCGGACTTCGGCGAGCAGCTCCCGCTGCCCACGCGCATCCTGGTCGTCATCAGCAATTTCATCCAGGGGTACTGGTACATCGTCCTGCCCGCGGTCGTCTTCCTCGTCGTGGCGTTCATCAAATGGCGCAAGACCGAACGAGGCACCTTCCAGTTCGACCGTTTCGTCCTCAAGATGCCCGTCTTCGGCGTGCTGATCCAGAAGGTCTCCATCGCGCGCTTCAGCCGGCTGTTCGCGCAGATGCTCACCAGCGGCGTGCCGATCCTCGATGCGCTGCAGATCGTCGCCCAGGCCATGGGCAACAAGGTCATCGAGCAGTCCCTCATGTCCGCGCGCGGCGGCATCGAGGCCGGCGATACGCTGAGCTCGTCGCTTGAAGGCAAGCCCTTTCTGCCGATCCTCATGGTTCGCATGATCGCCGCCGGCGAGAAGTCCGGGCGCATCGACGAGATGCTCGAAAGCGTGGCCAACACCTACGACGAAGAGGTCGAGGCGATGCTGGCGACGTTGACGGCGCTCATGGAGCCGTTCCTGATGGTCTTTCTGGGCGTCGTGATCGGCGGCATCGTCGTCGCGATGTTCCTCCCGATCTTCAAGATGGGCTCCATCGTCGGAGGCTAGCGGCCCCGCGCCGGCGTCGCCCGCTTGAGCCGGTGCAGCGACATCGTGATCGCCTGGGCGTCGGCCAGGGGCATGCGTTTGAGCGCGTGCCCCGGCCCCCAGGGGTCCGCATAGAGGATCTCCTCCGTCGCGGCGTTGTAGCCGATGATCAGCCGCAGATGCCCGCCGCGTCCGTACGGCGCCAGTTCGGGCTCCGGCGCGATCCCGAGGACCACCCCCCAGATCAGCGGCGCGCCGGCGTCGATGCCGCCCTGCACCGCCTTGCGGAACGCCGCGCGCTCGCGGCGGCCGAACGTCCGGCGGAGCAGGCCTATGTCGGCGGTCTCGAAGGTCTTCGCCAGATCGAGATGTCCGCGATCCGTGAACCAGAGACGCTTCGCGCCGGCTTTGCGGGCGAGCCGGTTGTACGCCAGGATGGTCCGGCGGTAGCGCGCATAGTCGAAGTCCACGAGCGTTTCGACCTCGATCCCGTATTGCGCGCACGACCGCGCCACGATCCCGAGCATCGACTCCACGTCCGTGCCCGTGTCCCGCGTGCTTCCGACTTCGACCGCGAGGGTTCGCTGATCGGTTGCGATGCCGTAGTAGTTCATCACCGCGGCCATCGTCGCCGGTGCGCAGTGGCTGCGCCCCGCCTGCAGTTCCAGCGGGATGCCGAGGAGGCGGCGGTCGCCGTTGTCCGCGCGGAAGAGGCGCGCGTCGACGTTCGCGACGCCGAGCAGAAGCAGCAGGCAGGGGAGGAGGGGGCTGAGGCGTCTGCGCATGGGCTCAGCTTCTCGTGATCTGCATGCCGGTCCGGGAGACGGCCATCGCCACGAAGCGCGCCTGGGGGTTCGGCGGGTGGCGCAGCAGCGCGTCCTTGATCCCCGCCGCCGCCGCAAGATCCGGCGCCAGGATCAGCAGATAGCCGCCGCCGCCCGCGCCCAGCAGCTTGTAGGCGGCGCCGAAGGGCTCGATCGCCTCCGTGATCCTCGCCACCTGCGGCGGGCACGTCCCGCTGTCGAGCGCGCAGTTGAGCTGCCAGCTCCGCCGGATCGCCTCGCGCAGCGCCGCCTCGTCGTTGCGCTGGATGGCCTCCGCGGTGAACGCCGCATTGCAGGCGATGTCCTCGATCGCCGCGATGGTCCGGCGGCTGTTGAGAAAGATGCCGCGCACGATTTCGCCGAGGATGTTGCGCGCGAGCCGCGTGAGGCCCGTGTAGTAGAGCAGGAAGCGCCCCGATCGGATGCCCTCCTCGAGCAGCGCCTCCGGCAGCCAGCGGATGTCGGGGTTCTGCGCGAGATCCGGATTCGTCCGCGTGAACTTCACCCCCGGCGCGATGCCGCCGACCTGGTCCTGCCAGCCGCCGCCGGAGGTGAGGATCTGCTCGAGCACCGAGGTGCGCGCGAAGACGTCGCGGGGCGTCCAACCGTGGTTGCAGACTTCCCCCAGCACGCCGAGGATCGTGGCCGACAGGATGCTGCTGGTGCCCAGACCCGACCCCTTCGGGATCGCCGCCAGCATCGAGAGCTCAATGCCGCCGCCGAACTCCGCGAGGAGCTGGTCCCGCAGCGTCCGGGCCCCGCCGTCGCGGTGGAACATCGGATCGAACCCCGCCAGACGCAGCGCCGCGCGCGCGATGCTGAAGCCGCCGAGATCCGTGGCCTTGAGCAGGTCCTCGTACGTCTCGACCGATTCTGAAATGCCCAGATCGATGCTGTGCAGCACGATCCGCGGCGCCTCGCAGACACGCGCGAAGGCCTGCACCGGCGGCTGTCCGTTGAGATCGACCGCGATGTTGACGACCTGCCCGCCGTGCTCCAGGCAGTAGGGCGGCGTGTCGGACCATCCGCCGGCCAGATCGAGCCGCGCGGGCGAACGGCCCCAGACGATCTGGTCGTCGAGGATGTTGCGGGAGGGCTTGACGGGCTGGAGCGTCATTTCCGCGATCATGAGCTTGCGTAGCCGCGCGAAGGCAGTCTCGCGCAGGGACGCGTCGCCGCCCTTGAGCACGGATCGGAAGATGGCGTCGTGCACCGGCGCGAGGGGCTGCCCCGCGCAGTCGGGAAGTTCCTCGGGCGGCCCCGCGCCGAGCGCGCGGAAGAGTCCGGCGGCGGCCTCGAGATCCAGAAGCCGGGCCCGTTCCGCCCAGCGCGCCGCGGAGAGCCCGCCGAGATCGCGCCGGACGTGCTCGAGCCGCTGCCGCCGCGACGTGGCGACGTCCGCTCCCTGCACAATGTCCGTGGCCGAGACGCGCGGCGCGGCGCGCCAGCGCGCCCGCATCGACTCGTCGTCGGCAGGCGTCGCCATCCACTGGAGCAGCGCCGGCGTGGTGGCGTCCTCGGGATCGACCACCGGGAAGAGCGGGGCGTTCTGAATGTCGGCGGCCGGATCGAGACCGGCCGCCTCGAGCGTCAGGCCGCGCCGCGCGAACCAGTCCGGCGCCGGGGCGCCAAGCCACCGCGTGGACGCGTCGCCGACGGCGCCTTTGAAGGCGTCGTCGAATCCGTAGAGGCGCAGCGCGCGGCCGGATGCGCCCCGCATCGCTGGCATGTCGAGGCAGACGCCGGCGGGGAGGTCGATCGACCAGGCGTTGCTCGGGATGCCGGTGATCACATGCGAGCCGTGCAGCGTCCAGGTCGCCGGCACGTGCGCGTTTTCAATCCAGAGGGGGTGGACGGACTCCGCCACCGCGGCGTCGGCGTTGAGAAGGATGCGGTCATGCGCCGCTTCACGCGCCGAATGGCCGAAGGAACGGCGCGACTCGGCGGGGTTCGCGAGCTGGGCGATGGAGGTGAAGACGCTGCGGTTCGTGCCGAAGTGGTAGAAGCGTCCGTTGGGCAGCGGCAGGACCGCGCTGCGCAGCCCGGCGATGTCGGCGTCGCGCTGCACGGGCGCGCGGCCGAGGCCCGTCCCGAAGCTGTCGAAGAGTTCGTAGGCGCCGCAGGCGCCGTCGGCGAAGGCCGAGACGTCATGCCGCCAGCCGCATTTGCGCAGGAGCACGTCGATGGCGCGCTCGGTGAGGAACCAGATGCCGGTGTCGAGATAGAAGCTGAACTTGCCGGAGAGCTCGGCGATGCGCGCGGGCTTCGGCTTCTGCAGGAAGAACTCCAGCGCCTCCGGATCCTCGGCCGGGCAGAACATCACGCCGTGGTTGCTCGCCTCCGCCGGCGAGGCGGGGATGCCCGCGATCAGCACATCGGCATCGGGGAAGATGGGCAGGGCCTTCTCCTCGCGGATGAGCACGTCGCCGCACGCCACGACGACGCGGTAGGGCTCCGGCGCGTGGCGCAGGAGGTGGCCGTAGTCGGACTGCTGCATGTCGAGGAGCGTCTGGTCGATCTTCTGCCCCGCGACGGAGGCCAGTTGCGGCAGCGGCAGCATGAGCTTGCCCTCCGCGGCGTAGGCGGGGAGCCTGCGGCTCTGGCCGCTGCCGTGGATGACGAGCTTGCGCGAGGCGCGAAGCCATTCGGCGAAGCCGAGTCCGCCGCCGGTCGCCTTCCAGGCCTCGACGAGCAGGTTCGCCGTGCCGCCGCCGGAGCCGAGCTGGCGACCGGGAGGATCGGAGGCGGCGAAGACGGCCTGCGGAAAGGCCCCGGCAGGCGATTGCGCCGCGGCGGGGGGGACGGAGAGGAGGATGTCGGTTTCGCTCATGTGTTCGCAGACCGGGTTTCGCGGACGGCGATCCAGCGCGACGGCACGAACGCCGCGGCGAGGGCGGCGCCCGCCATGTTGGAGAAGAAGTCGCTCAGGGTGCAGGTGCGCGCCACCCAGGGCAGCATCGCCTGGAGAATCTCCAGCACGGCGCCGAAGATCGTCGCGCCCAGGACGAAGTTCAATCGCGTGGCGGCGTTCGGACGGTGCCGCGCGAGAGCCAGCATCGCGGTCAGCGTCACCACGAAGTAGACGCCCGCGTGGAAGGGCAGTTCGAACGCCTGGACGCTCCTCGGGATGTCCGAATCCACCGTTTCGCGCGGGAGAAGCGAGGCGCAGGAGGCGAGCAGGACGCTCGTCGCGAAGGCAGCATGGCGGAGCAGCAGGTTGAGGTGGCGGTTCATCGGGTGGGGCAGTTGGGGGGGGGTAGGTGGGAAAACATCTTATGCGAAATTCGTTCGCAGGTCAACAGCGGGACAGCGGCAATTCGCAATCGGGTGTGTGTCAGAATCGGGTGCTTCCGGGATTCGCGTGTGATTTTTCTTTGTCGAAAACTTTGTCGCTTTGTCGACCTCATTTTCACCGCACGGGATCGGCATTTCTCGGCGACGCTGCCCCCAGGCCGAATGTCTCGCGTCGTTAACGGTCACGTTCACGTACGCGTACTCGTACTCGTACTCGATTACGATTACGATTACGATTAGGATTACGATTAGGATTACGAAGAGCACGAATGGACACGAAGAATGATAATTGACGAGTTGTCGAACCGGGAGATTGGCTGCGTGACAACCCCTTCGTGCTCTTCGTGTCCTTCGTGGTGAGGAGAGAACAGGGCATGCGCCGAAGATCGATCCGCACACCTCCCCCACTCTCACAGTTTCGAAACTGTGAGAGTCGGGCCGCCGGCTGAATTGGAGGAATTCGGGCCCCGGATTGCGGAAGATGGAATGATGGAATGTTGGAATGATAGGAGAATGGGCCTTCAGACAGCCCTTTCGCCTGCGATTCGCCGTACGGCAGGCATCGCCAGCAGAGGGATGGAACGCGACCCGTGCACGCTCCCCCTGCGGGTGGTTCCGCCGAGAGAGACTTCGCATGGGATGCGGGGATCGGCGCACGGACTTCCACCATTCCATAGATTCCAGCATTCCAACTCCCGCAGTCTGAGGCCCCACCCTGCGGCGTTTGCATGGCTGCGGCGTCCTGTGGTATAATGCACTGCGTTTCAAGACTCACGACTCGACTCAAGACCGGAGAAACCGAATGTTCGGCAAGAAGAAACGCCGCGGCAGCGCCTCGCCAGCCGCGTGCCTGCTCCCGCAGATCGAGGCCAACCTCCACCGGCGCTACGGAAGCCGCCGGCGCGACCCCGCGTACCACGACGACGACTCGCCCGGCAAGCTCTTCACCTACGTCTCGGCCGGCAACATCGAACGGCCCGAGTACAACGCCGCCCCGGCCGTCTCCCGGCCCCGGAACGCGCGCCCTGTGGTGCTGCTGGCTGTGCTGCTGGCCCTCATCTGGCTCGTCTATTAAGGAAAACCGCATGAAACTAGCCTTCACAACCCTGGGTTGCCAGGAATGGGAACTCGCCGAAATCATTCTCAAGGCGAAGCAGTACGGCTACGCCGGCGTGGATTTCCGCGGCTACCACGGCGAAATGGATCTGTGGCAGTGTCCCGAATTCCGCGGCGGCGCCGCGGAGACGCGGCGGCGCCTCGAAGACGCCGGCCTTGCGATCCCCTGCCTGGGCAGCAGCGCCCGGATGTTCGCGAAGCCGGAGGAACGCGCCCGACATCTCGAGGAGGTGGCCCACTACGCCGATATCGCCGCGACCCTCGGCGCGCCCTACGTTCGCATTTTCGGCGGGGGCCTCGGCGGCGTGCCCTTCGCGGACGCGCTGCCCGTCGCCAGCGACTTCCTCGTCGAGGCCGCCCGCATCGCTTCCAACGCCGGCATCGAGGTGCTCGTGGAGACGCATGACGACTGGGTCGACACGAACTGGTTGCTCGCCGCGTTCGAGACGGCCGAGTTCCCGGCCGGCGTCAACATGCTCTGGGACGTCCATCATCCCTACCGTCTCGTCGGCGAGGATCCCGACGACACCTGGCGGCGCATCGGCCCGTTCGTGCGCTATACGCATTGGAAGGATTCCGTGCTCGACAATCCG
>JAAZAI010000321.1 GCA_012514445.1 Lentisphaerota bacterium | reverse complement strand
GCCGGGCACGTCCTGCTCAGCACCTGGGCGTCGCTCTTCCACATGATGGCGGCGATGGGCGGTGGCGAGATCGGGGCGACGACGATCGTCCTGATGGGCGCATTCCTCTTCCTCGCCGTCTGGCTCCCCTGCTGCACCAGCGACATCGTCTTCCCGCTCGTTGCGGTGCTCGCGGTTTCCGGCCCCAAGGCGCGGCGGAAATGGCTGGACGCGGACGGCGCGGAGCTCGTCCGCAGCCTCGGCGTCCAATCCGGCGACCGCGTCCTGGACTTCGGCTGCAACTGGGGCGCCTACGCAATCCCGCTCGCGCAGACGGTCGGCGCCGACGGCGAAGTCGTCGCCGTGGATCGCGATCCCGAAGCCATTCGCGCGCTGCGGAGGAATCTGGAGAAACGGGCGGTGCGGAACATCCGGATCGCGGACGACTGGAAGACGGTGCGCGGGGAAGTCGGCGGCCGCCCGTTCCGGGCGATCCTGCTCTTCGACGTGCTGCACATGATGCCGGTCGACGAACGGGCGCGGCTCTACGCCGACGTCCGGGAGATGCTGGCGGAGGACGGTCGGCTTGCCATCCATCCCAAGCACACGCGCGAAAACCAACCGGCGCGCCATTTCAAGGAGCGCTCCGAGGCGGAAGTCCGGCACGAGATCGAATCCGCCGGGTTCCGCCTGGCGGAGCGCCGCGAAGTCCGTCTCTGGCATGGCCACGACCAGGAGGCGGGGTGCCTCCTGGTCTTCGCGAAAGATCCCACCCCCGCGGCGGCGCCAGGCACCGGCGCGCCCACGACACCTTGAAGCCGAGATCGGCATCAGACAGCAACGCATCAAAACGAAAGCGAACATGAAAAAAACGGACGTCATCGTCATCGGCGGCAGCGCCGCCGGCCTCACCGCCGCCATCACCGCCAAACGGCACTACCCGAACAAGAGCGTGCTGTGCATCCGCCAGGAGAAAAAGGTCTCCATCCCCTGCGGCATCCCCTACGCCTTCGGCGTGGTGGGAACCCCCGAGAAGAACTTGATCCCGGCGGACGAGTCGCTGGCGAAGAGCGGCGTCGACTCGCTTGTCGGGCGCGTCGTGGGCATCGATCGAGACGCCAAGACGGTCACCACCGACGATGGCGCCCAGCATGGGTATGAACGCCTGATCGTCGCCACCGGATCGAACCCCATCGTGCCGCCGCTGCCCGGCCACGACATGGCGAACGTCTTCGCGATCCGCAAGGACGTCGACTACCTCGCCGGGGTCATCGCCGCGCTGGACCAGGCGAAAGGCCTCTGCATCGTCGGCTGCGGCTTCATCGGCGTGGAGATCGCCGAAGAATGCAAGCGGCTCCGCCCGAATTTGAAAGTCAACATCGTCGAGATGCTCACCCACTGCCTCCAGCTCGTGTACGACGAGGACTTCTGCCTCAAGGCCGAGGAGACGCTGCGCAAGGAGGGCATCGACCTCCAGCTCGACGCCAAAGTCGCCGCCTTCGAAGGCGACGGCAAGGTCGAGCGCGTCCGGCTCGCGGACGGCAACGCGATCGAGGCCGACATCGTCATCGTGGGCATCGGCGCGGCGGCGAATGCCGATCTGGCCAGGGAGGCCGGGCTGGAAATCGACAACCGCGGCTCGATCCGCGTCAACCGCTACATGCAGACGAGCGATCCCGAGGTCTTCGCCTGCGGCGACTGCGCCGACAAGGTCTCCTTCTTCGACGGCAAGCCCTCCGGCCTCAAACTCGCCTCCATCGCCACCATGGAGGCGCGCATCGCGGGCGCCAACCTCTTCTCGATCTCCCGGGCCAACCGCGGCGTCATCGGCGTCTACTCGACCGTGCTGGGCGACAGCGCCTTCGCCGTCGCGGGCCTCACCGTCAAACAGGCGCGCGACAAGGGCTACAACGTCGTCGTCGGGGAGGCCGAGTCCTCGAACCGCCACCCCGGCTGCATGCCCGGCGGCACGCCCCTGCGGGTCCGCCTGGTCTTCGAAGCCGGCAGCCAGGTGATCATCGGCGGACAGGTCATCGGCGCCAAGAGCGGCGGCGAACTCATCAACGCCATCAGCGCCTGCATCCACCAGCGCATGACGGCCGACGACATCGCCACGTTCCAGACCGGCACGCACCCCGCCCTGACGGCCTCGCCGATCGCCTACCAACTTGTCAACGCCGCCGAGCTGGCCATCGCCGAATGCCAGAAGCTGCGCCGCAAGCACCGCTGAGGCCACCGCGATGGAACACGTCAGCTACGCCCAGAGCCTCAGAAGCCAAGTCGGCGCGCTCCCGCTCTTTCTCCCCGGCGTCCGGGCCGTGATCCGCGACGCGCACGAACGCGTGCTGCTGCAGCGGCGGGCGGACACGGGCCGCTGGGGTCTTCCCGGCGGCGCCGTCGAACTGGGCGAGACCGCCCTGCAGGCCCTCCGGCGCGAAGTCCGCGAGGAGACGGGCCTCGATGTCGTCGAGGCCGAGCCCTTCGCCTTGCACTCCGGCGCGGCCCAGGCCTTCACCTATCCCAACGGCGACTCGGTGCAGTGCTTCGCCGTCGCGTTCCTCGTCCGGAGCTGGACGGGCGTCCCGCGCGCCGACGGCGCCGAGGGACTCGAGCTGGCGTTCTGGCCGCTCGACGCACTCCCGGCAAACCTCGTTTCCATCCACCACGAAACGCTTGAAGCGCTCCGCGGCTACCGCGGACGCTTCTTGCTTCCCGAATCCAACCCCTGAAGTAAGGCACCCGCCATGAGCACCCTCCCCGAATCCATTCGCAACGCCTGGAACGACCGCAACGGTCCCGTCGTCGTCGGCACCGTCGACGAAAACGGCCTCCCCAACCTCATCTACGCCACCTGCGTCGGCACCTTCGGCGACGACCGCCTCGTCGTCGCAGACAACTATTTCAACAAGACCCGCCACAACGCGGCGCTCGGCGGCCAGGGCTCGATCCTCTTCATGGACAAGGCCGGCAAGGCCTATCAGCTCAAAGGGCGGCTCGAGTACCACACCTCAGGCGAAGTCTACGACAGCATGAAGCGCTGGAATCCCGAGAAGCATCCCGGCCACGCCGCCCTCGCCCTGCGCGTCGAAGCCGCCTTCTCCGGAGCCCAGCCGATCCCCCTCGCCTAGGGGGCGTCGACCGAGACGCCGCCCGCAAGGGGTCAGAGGCCAGGAGTAGCGATAATGCAATGAGACAACTACCAATCAGTAGCGGAATTGCAACTAACAATATTGTCACTGAAAATTTAAATTTCACTCAAACCACTGTCATCCATTGCTTTATAAAAACCCAATCCCAGAAATCTCCGTTGGCACGGCTTGTGCATTATATCGAGACATGAAAACGGCCCTATCCATTTTTGAACAGCGCATCGCGCCGGTCTTCGACACCGCGCGGGAGATCTGCCTCGTCGAGCGCAGCGCGAGCGGCGCCCCGACGAAGACGTTCTGCCGGTTCGACGACGACGATCTGCAGGGCAAGGTGGCGTGGCTCGTCGCGACCGGCGTGCAGACGCTCATTTGCGGCGCGGTCTCCCAACCGATCCAGCACGCGCTCGCGGCGGCCGGCATCGCGGTGGTTCCCTTCGTCTGCGGCGACCTCGACGAGGTCATCGCCGCGCAGGCCGCCAACACGCTCGCCAAGCCCGCCTTCGCCATGCCCGGCTGCTGCGGGCGGCGGCGCGGATGCGGGATGGGGCGTGGTTTCGGCGCGGGGCGCGCCGCCAGCCCGAGCGGGGGCGCGTTCGCCGCGGGGCCGGGACGCGGGCGCCGCCCGGGAACCGGCCGTGGACGCGGCGCCAACGCCGGCTAGGCCGATCGCCAATTACCCCCCCCATGGGGGCCGCACGGAAGCGAAAACCGAACAATCCAGAACACCAAACAAAGGAGGCACACCATGCCAAGAGGAGATGGAACCGGCCCCAGGGGACTGGGCCCGAGAACAGGTCGCGCAGCCGGATTCTGCGCAGGAAACACCGTCCCCGGATCTGCCGTCGGCAGCCCCGGCGCGGGTGCCGGGCGCGGTCGAGCGACGCGTCCCGGCGGCGGCAACGCCTAGCCTTTCACGGCGGAGCGCCTCGCCAGACTGGATTCGTCATTCGCTCAACGGCGGATCCTGCGGACGCCCCGCCACCTTTTCACGAAAAACCCTGTTGAGCAACTGAAACCGAAAGGAGGCACACCATGCCACGAGGAGATGGAACGGGACCCAATGGACTGGGTTCCATGACCGGACGCGCAGCCGGATACTGCGCGGGAAACGGCGCACCGGGATTCGCCAACGGCGGCTTCGGCCGCGGCGGCGGATTCGGGCGGGGCAACGGTGGCGGGCGCGGCGGCTTCGGCCGCGGCTACCGCAACCAGTTCCTCGCCACCGGACTGCCCGCCTGGGCGCGCGGCGGCTCCATGCTGCCCGAAGCCGACGAAAAGCAGTTCCTGGCCAACCAGGCCAAGGCGCTGCAGACGCAACTGGAGGAAATCCAGAAGCGCCAGAAAGAACTCGACACCGAGTAGAACTCGCCTGGGGGGTGTCGGCCTCGATTGACTCGGGCCGACACCCACCCTTC
>JAAZAI010000320.1 GCA_012514445.1 Lentisphaerota bacterium | reverse complement strand
GTGGACGACGGCGAGCCCCGGCGCTGGGATCTCATCTGCCAGTCGCCCGCGTTTTGGATGTGGAGTCCGGCGGGCGTCTGGGACGGCCCCGACATGAATCGGCTTTCGTTGGCGAAGGGCGGGCATCGCCTCGAGATCCTCTCGCGCGAAGCGGGCGCGAGGCTGGATGCGGTTATCGTCGGAAACCATCCCGTGTTGGAACCGGACGCGGCGCGCGCCGCCGAGTAAGGGCTTGTTGACCTCGACGAATCGACTTGCTAGGATTGTCGCTGTTTCCCGGCATTTCCGCCGGGAGGAAAAGGATTGATACAGACGTGCAAAAGGCAAGGGTTGCGATCATCGGGGTCAGCGGTTTCGGGAACGTTCACTATCACGACATCATGAGGGCCTGGAAGGCGGGTCTCGTAGACATCGTCTGCGCCACCGTGATCAACGCCGAGGAGGAGGCCGAGAAGTGCGAGGCGCTTCGCGCCGCAGGATGCGAGCTTTTCCGGAGCGCCGATGCGATGTTCCAGCGCCATGCGGGCGCAGTCGACCTCTGCTTCCTGCCGGTGGGCATCGGCCTGCACGCGCCGCTGTCCATCGCGGCCATGCGCGCGGGAATGAACGTCTTCGTCGAGAAGCCGCTGGCGCCCACCGTGCAGGACGCGGACGCGATCATCGCCGCGTCGAAGGAGACGGGGCGTTTCGCGGCGGTCGGCTACCAGCACCTGTATCAACCCCAGATCCATGCGATGAAGCGCGCGATCGTCGACGGCCGCATCGGCCGTCTCCGCGCGGTCCGCGGCATCGGTCTCTGGCCGCGCGACCGGACGTACTACCGCCGCAACAACTGGGCGGGCCGGCTGAGCGGCCCCGCCGGATGGATTCTCGATTCACCGGTGAACAACGCGCTGGCCCACTACATCAACCTCGTCTGCTACTTCGGCGGGGCCGCGCCGGACGCCATGGCGGACGTCGCGACGCTCGAGGCGGGGCTCTACCGCGCCAATCCCGAGATCGAGAGCTTCGACACCGCGTTTCTGAAGATGAAGACGGCGGGGGGAGTCGATCTGCTTTTCGCGACCTCGCATGTTCCAGAGTCCAGCCTCGATCCCGTGATCGAAGCGATCGGCGAGGCCGGCTCGATCCGCTGGACCCCGGAGGGCTATGCGGCGCAGTGGGCGGACGGCACGTCCGAAACTGTCGCGATGTCCTCGCCGGAGCAGATTCGCGACAACATCGTCGCGGCGCTCCTGGCGCGCCTGCGCGACCCGCAGGCGCCGATCTTCTCGGCCGAGCGGGGCAGGGTGGTCACGAGCCTCGTGAACACGGCGCACTCCAGCGCGCCGATCGTGCCGGTGCCGCTGGAGCATCGTTTCTGGACGCCGTCCGAAACGGACGAAAAGGGCCGCTGCGTCTGGCGCGGCCTGCAAGGCGTGATGGATCGCGTCTTCGCGGAGATCCGCATGCCCACGGCGGAGGATTTCCCGTTCTGCCGGAACGGCGCGGTCGCGAAGCCTGCCGAGATGACCCGCTTCGAGCGGCTGTTCACGGAGTAGTTCGAAGACCTTGCTCCCACACCGATTTCGCGCCATGACCACAGACACCGAGAAACCGTGGTTCCATAAGGTCGGACTCTATTTCGTATGCTTTTTCCCGTGGCGGGAGGTGAAGGCACTGAAGCGGAGAGCATCGCTTCAGACCTCGAAGGCGATGCGTAACCACGCATCTCAAGGCCGGATGTCATGGCGATGAACATGAAAAAACGTTGCGAATGGTGTGGGATCGATCCGCTGTATGTTGCCTACCACGATGAAGAGTGGGGCGTCCCCGTTCATGATGATCGCCTGTTGTTTGAGTTCCTGGTGCTTGAAGGAGCGCAGGCGGGACTGAGCTGGCTGACCATTCTGAAGAAGCGGGAGAACTATCGGAAGGCGTTTGACGCATTTGACGGCGAGCGTGTTGCCAAGTTCACCGCGCATGACGTGACAAGGTTGCTTTCGGATCCCGGCGTCGTGCGGAATCGTCTCAAGATCGAATCGGCCATTCGGAACGCTCGTGGCGTTCTCGGCATCCAGCAGGAATGGGGCTCTTTGGATGCGTACCTCTGGCGCTATGTTGATGGCGTCCCAAAGCAGAACGTGTGGAAATCCATGTCGGAGTTGCCTGCAAGGACCCAATTGTCCGACATGATGAGCAGGGATTTGAAGAAGCGAGGCTTCAACTTCGTCGGCTCGACGATCTGCTACGCATTCATGCAAGCAATCGGCATGGTGAACGACCATACGACAGACTGTTTTCGCCACAGGGAAATCAAGATGCTGAAATCGTCTCACCAGCGCTTGTAACAAAAAACCCTGGCAAATCCATGATTTGCCGAGGTTTTGAGTTTGGTGGCGGGAGAGGGACTCGAACCCCCGACCGATGGATTATGATTCCAGTGCTCTACCGACTGAGCTATCCCGCCTTGCTTTCTCGTGTGGGAGAAACTACCAAAGTCGCCGGGGTGGAGTCAATCCAAAAGTAATCGTCCTTGAAGCGGGTGGGCCTGTGTGCTAGTATCGGCTCCGACAACCACAGGAGATTCGACACATGAAGATCGCACCGTTTCCCGCCCTGAGGCCCCGCAGAAACCTAGCCCACGAAATAGCATCGCTTCCGTACGACGTCATGGACACGGCGGAGGCCGCCGCGATGGCCAAGGGCTTGCCAGACTCCTTCCTCCACGTCGTCCGCTCCGAGATCGATCTGCCGCCCGGCACGGATCCCCACGCCGAGGCCGTCTACCGGCAAGCCCGCGCGACACTCGACCGCATGGTCGCCGAAGGCGCTCTCGTGCGAGAGGACGCCGCGGCGATCTACCTTTACCGCCAGATCATGCAGGGGCGCGCCCAGACCGCCGTCGTCGCCTGCTGCGAGATCGACGACTACGCGAACAACATCATCCTCCGCCACGAGAAGACACGCCAGGACAAGGAGGACGATCGTACGCAGCACATCCTCGCGACGAACGCCAACACCGGGCAGGTGTTCCTCACGTACCGCGAAGTCGCCGCGATCGACTGGCTCGTCGAGTCCGAATGCGCCGCCGAGCCGCTCTACGACTTCACCGCCGTCGACGGAGTCCAGCACACCGTCTGGAAGGCCGTGAGGACCGACGCTTTCGTGCAGGCCTTCCGCAACGTCCCCAAGGCCTACATCGCCGACGGCCACCACCGCTCCGCGGCCTCCTTCCGCGCCGGCATGGCACGTCGCGAGGCCGCTGGCGCCGGCGCCGATCCCGATGCCGAGTACAATCGCTTCATGGCCTGCCTCTTCCCCTCCTCGCAGCTCAAGATCCTGCCTTACAACCGCTGCGTCCGGGATCTCAACGGGCTTTCGTCCGGGGCGTTTCTCCAGCGTGTCGCCGCCGTGTTCAAGGTGGAGGACGCCGCCTCCTCCGCCGTCTCCCAGCCCTGCTCCTGCGCGATGTATTTGGGCGGGCGCTGGCATCGGCTGAGCTGGTCGCTCCCGGCGTCCGCCCAGGCGGATCCCGTTTCGCAGCTCGACGTGAGCCGTCTGCAGGAGGATCTGCTCGCGCCCATTCTCGGCATCGGCGATCCGCGCACGGACGGCCGGATCTTCTTCGTCGGCGGCATCCGCGGGAACGACGAGCTCGTGCGTCTCGTGGATTCCGGCCAGGCGGCCGTCGCGTTCGCGATGTTCCCGACGACGCTCGAGCAGATGATGGCCATCGCCGACGCGGGGCAGACGATGCCGCCGAAGAGCACCTGGTTCGAGCCGAAGCTGCGCAGCGGCCTGCTTGTGCACACGCTGGACTAGTCCCGGAGCCCTTCTCCCGCCATGCATGCCGTCCTGATGAATTCCCTCTACGTCGGCCTCGGCGGTTTTGCGGGCAGCGTGCTGCGCTATCTCGCGGGCGTCGTCGTGGCGGGGTGCGGACTCTGGCAGCCGCTGGCCACCTTTGCGGTGAACGCGCTGGGCGCGCTGATCCTCGGCGTCGTGCTGGCGCTGGGGGCGGCGGGGCAGGGCGGAGCGGTCGCGCGGCATCTGCTGACGATCGGCTTTTGCGGAGGCTTCACCACGTTCTCCACGTTCTCGGCCGAAGTGCTTCAACTGCTCCGAGCCGAGCAGCACGCGGGCGCAGTCGCCTACGCCGCCGCCAGCCTGGGCGTGAGCGTTCTCTGCGTCTGGGTCGGATGGGTTCTTGCCGAGCGATTCGTGGGACGTATCTGATATAGACCTGTTTTGTTGCAGATGCATTCAGCTTTCATTTCCAAGGTATTATTTCTATAGTTTTGCTAGTCATTTCTGTCACATATTCGAATAACTGGGTGGCTGATTGAATCAAGTTGACGCTAAATGTGTGAAGTGCTAGGTTTCTGGCCAGTGATATGAAAGCGACACCCGAGAAACCCTATCCGCACGACTTCGAGGAGTTCATCGATTGGTTC
>JAAZAI010000319.1 GCA_012514445.1 Lentisphaerota bacterium | reverse complement strand
TCGCGGCGGGCCTGGAGCATGCGGCTGGCGACCACGGCGAGCGTCGTGACGATCAGCATGAGGGTGGAGAGGGCGTTGATCATCGGCAGGCGCGGGCTGCGCTTGATCATGCCGTAGATCTTCACCGGCAGCGTGTCGGAGCCGGGGCCGGAGACGAAGAAGGTGATGACGAAGTCGTCGATCGAGAGCGTGAAGGCGAGCAGGCCGCCCGCGACGATGCCGGGGAGCAGCAGCGGGAACTGCACGCGCCAGAAGGCGGTCCACGTGTTGGCCCCGAGATCGCGCGCGGCTTCGAGCAGGTTCGAATCGAAGTCCTGCAGGCGCCCGAGCACCGCCATGGCGACGTAGCTCAGGCAGAAGGTGGTGTGGGCGAGGAAGACGGTGAAGAGGCTCTGGTCGAGGCCGATCGCGATGAAGAAGAGCAGCAGGCTGATGCCCATCAGGATGTCCGGCAGCACGAGGTGGGTGTAGATCAGACCGTAGTGGAAGGACTGGATGCGCCCCTTCCAGCGGTGCAGCGCGAGCGCGGCGGTCGTGCCGAGGACAACGGAGACGGCGGTGGAGCCAAAGGCCACTTTGAGGGTGTTGAGCAGCGCCTGCCACAAGTCGCGGTCCTCGAAAAGCATCGCGTACCACTTGAACGTGAAGCCCTCCCACGCGCCGCTGAAGCGGGATTGGTTGAAGGAGTTCACCACGAGCACGGCGATCGGGATGTAGAAGAAGAGCATCACGGTCCAGAGGACGATGTTGCAGTGGCGGTCCATGCGCTTCATGCGACGCCTCCCTTGTGCACGACGCGCGAATCGCCGGCCGCGGCGACGGCCTCGGTTTCGGTGACGCCGATGTTGCGCCGGCGCAGCACCGCCCAGCCGATGAACGGCGGGGCCAGCACGCCGAGCATGAGCAGGGCGGCGAGCGCGCTGGCGTGGGGCAGGTTGCGGTCGGGGATGGCGCGCTGGGCGATCTTGCTGCCGACCATCTCGCTGTTGGCGCCGCCCACCATGTCCGGGATCACGTAGGAGCCGAAGGCGGGGATGAGCACCATGAGCGTGGCGGAGAAGAGGCCCGCGCGGATGCCGGGGATGAACACCTTGGCGAAGGCGCGCAGGGGCGTGGCGCCCAGGTCGAGCGCCGCCTCGATCAGGTTGAAGTCGAACTTCTCCGCCGCCGCGTAGAGCGGGAGCATCGCGAAGGGCAGGTAGGTGTAGACCATGACGAGCAGCACCGCCACGGGATTGTAGAGGAGCTGCTGGTCGGGGCGGATGATCGCCAGATCCATCAGGAAGCCGCGGATCACGCCGTCCGGGTGCAGCAGGATCTTCCATGCGAAGACGCGGATCAGAAAGCTCGTCCAGAACGGGAGGATCACCAGCCCCACCAGCACGTGGCGGCGGATCGCGGGCGCGCGGGACATCGCGAAGGCGCAGGGCACGGAGATGACGATGCAGATCAGCGTCGAGACGAGGCTTAGCCAGATGGTGCGCCAGACGATGGAGGGATAGTCCGGATTCGCGAGCGTGCGCCAGGTCTCCAGCGTCCAGCCCTCGCCGATCCCGCCGTCCGTCGCCGTGGGATGGAAGGAGAGAGTGAAGAGCAGGACCGAGGGAATCAGGAAGAAGACGATCATCCAGCCGCAGGAGGGCAGCGTCAGCGCGAGCTCGGCCAGATGATGGCGCACGCGCCGCCAGAAACCCCGCGGGGCGGGGGGGGCTGGCGCGTCCGATCCGGGCGCGGGGCTATTGGGCAGGGCTGTCATCGGTCGCGTCCGCCTCGGGGGCGTCCTCCGGCTCGTCGTCGGACGGCGTGTCCATGTCGCCGATGTTCTCGGGCGGGAGCAGCAGCAGGTCCTCGTCCGTCTCGCGGTACTGCTCGAGCATGTAGCCGTCGTCCGCGTGCCAGGAGAGCCAGACCTCGTCGCCCCAGCGGATGGGTCGCTGGTCGAGCAGGTAGCGGTTGTGGGACTGGAGGACGGAGAGGCGGTAGGCGCCGATGCGCACCCAGAAGCGCGTGTGGGAGCCCTGGTAGACGGCGTCCTCGACGGTGGCGCGGTAGCAGTTGATCTTCCCTCCGGAGGTCTCCGGCGGGGTGTGGGAGACGCGCAGCTTCTCGGGGCGCACGCTCAGGTGGACGGGGCTGCCGGGCTTGATGTGCTTGTCGTTGAAGCAGACGATCGGCTCGAAGTCGGTGAAGGCGAGCTTGCAGTACTCCTCGTCGATGCTGTCCGCGACCTTGCCGTCGAAGAAGTTGGTGTCGCCGATGAACGCGGCGACGAACGAGTTGCGGGGCGCCTCGTAGACCTTGGCGGGGGCGTCGATCTGCTCGATGCGGCCCTCGTTCATGACGGCGATGCGGTCGCTCAGCGACATGGCCTCGCCCTGGTCGTGGGTGACGTAGAGGAAGGTGATGCCGACCTGGTCGTGGATGAGGTCGAGCTCGATCTGCATGTGCTGGCGCAGCTTCAGGTCGAGCGCGGCGAGCGGCTCGTCGAGCAGCAGCACCTGCGGGTGGTTGACGAGCGCCCGGGCGATCGCGACGCGCTGCTTCTGCCCGCCGCTGATCTGGTTGGGCTTCTTGTGCTCGTGGCCGTGCATCTGGATGAGGTCGAGCATGGCGTCGACTTCGCGGTCGATCTCCTGGCGCGACTTGCGCGCGATGCGCAGGCCGAAGGCGATGTTGTCGCGGACGCTCAGGTGCGGGAACAGCGCGTAGTTCTGAAACACGGTGTTGACGCGGCGCATGTTCGGCGGCAGGCGCGTGATGTCGCGCCCGTCGAGGAAGACGCGGCCGGAATCCGGCTGCTCGAAGCCGGCGAGGATGCGCAGCAGCGTCGTCTTGCCGCAGCCGCTGGGGCCGAGCAGGGAGTAGAACTCGCCGCGCTGGACCTCCAGGCTCGCGTTGTCGACGGCCGTGAGGCTGCCGAAGCGCTTGGTGACGTTTTCGAAAACGAGAAACTCAGACACGTCGCAAGGCCTCCCCGCCGTCGGGGGGGCGAGCCCAGTATGCCGAACCTGTCATCTGCATCGTTCCTCTCTTGAAAAAGCTTTGCGATAAATCGTTGACGCCCGGCGCGCGCATGCCGCCTAAGCAAGAAGTAGGCTACGCCAAAACGGGAGCGAGAACAAGCGTTTTTTCTCGTTTCGGCCAGTCTTCGGGGTTGGCGTCAGTACGCTCCGTCGAGCAGGCCCGTTCCGGCCCATCGCCCGCCCGATTGAGTCGCGAGTCGTGGGTTGCGAGTCGCGAGTGGCAGAATGAAGACCCTGCCACTGCGGCGAGGGACGCAGTTTGCACGTTTGAATGCGGGCGCAAGAGGCGTCCCATGGAGGGCTTTGAAGGGCGACAATTCCTTAGAAAATGGGCCTGGCCCCAGTTTTCAACCTGTGCTTGCGAAGCGCCCCTGGGACCGCGAGGCTTCCGCCTCGCATTCGGGGCGGAGCGGAAGCTCCGCGCCCCCAGACTCTGCGTACGTGCTTGCGGAGCGCCCCGGGCGCGGCATGAGTGGCGCAGGCATCCTGTTCGCGACGTGACGCGTCACAATAATCTCGCAAAAACAGCAAGATTACGGAGGCGCTCGGCGAGGGTGCCCCGCCTGCCGTGGTGGACGCGCGCGGCGCGCCGCTGCGGAGTACCAACCCGGCTACGACGGGTTGCCCGGCGGCGCGCAGGGCCTGCGCGCCCCTCGCGTCGAATACGATCAGGATTATGATTGCGATCAGGACTTTGTTGTGTTCGACGAAGCGACAAAGGCAACTTCCAACTCCCGAAAATCAACAACCCTGTCACGATCCTGACACACACCCGTGGCCGCCTTTACATTGTTTCACGCTTGACGCCTGTCCGACAGGAGGCTATAGTCGCAACTCGTTTCCTGGGTCGACAGCAAGGGATAGCCGTTCGCAGGAAATGGGCCAGACGAAGACTGCAAAAAAGGTAGAAGAAAGGGTAACGATGAAAGATTACGGTCGAGAGGACAGCGCATCGTCGTTCAATCTGCAGTCGTTCCTGCAACTCATCCGGGCTTGTGGCGCCATCCTCGGCGTCGTGACGATTGTGATTGGCCTGGTCTACGCAACACGCCTGTTTGGCCTCGTCTTCGCCGCACTGGACGACCCCGCGGCCTTTCAGGCGCTGTTCGGCAAATGGGTGGAGGCCGTCGGCGGAGACGACCTCAATCTGGACGTCGCGGGGACGGCGATTCGCGGGGCGCCGCCTCTGGCGATCGGAGTGATTGGCGGCGGCGTCTTCATCTTGACGTGGCTGTCGATGGGTCTCATCGGCGTCGGCGCGAAAACCGTGTCATGGCTGCTCGGCGATCGCGAGGCGGTCAAGAAGGTGCTGGCGCACGCCCTCGGTCCGGCACGGCGCTCGGAGCCCGGTGCCTCCGGCGGAAGCGCTGGCGCCTAGCGCACCTTATTCACTTGGGCCCGTCGACAGTTCGACGACGACCGGGGAGGCGGTTGCGGAGCCGATGACGTTTGTGACGACGCCCAGCACGCGGCGATCCTCGGCGAAGCCGTCGGTCAGCGTGACCTCCCAGGTTCCCTGCCAGAGGTGGTCGAAGACGGCTTCGTCGCCGTCTTGCGACATGCGCGAGTCGGCGTCGAGTGAGATGCCCATGGCAATGTCCCGAATCTGAACCTCCAAATCGTCCCCATCGCCGTCCAGTGGCTCGTCGATGACGAGCTGGGCAACCAGTGTCACGCCGGGTTGGAGCGCGATGTCGCCGACATCGACAGCGCCATCGACGCGAACGTCGCGGCGCATGCCCCAACCCCGCTTCGGGTTTCTGGCCAAGACATGATAGCTTCCGGCCGGCAGGAACCGGGCAACGAATTTTCCTTTGTCGTCAAGCAGAACACTGCGCTTGACGCAACCATCGGCCGCATCGAGAAAATGAACGGCATCAATCAAATAGAAGGAGCCCTCCTGCCTTTCTATTGAGCCACGAACTGAATGCGCCGGTAGCACGACATCAAACTCCGCCTCCGCATCGGGCACCGTGAGGTAGAACGCTTCGGACTCCCAGCACGTACTATCAACAAACCTATGGTCTTCACTCGGGTACTCAATCAGACGGAGGTACCAGTGGCCACCCGGCAGTTCGCTGACCTCGAATTCCGTGTTTCCCAGACTCATCGGCACACGACCGGACGATTGACCGAACACCGTTCGAAACCTGTCTACGCGAACGAAGGTCTTCAACTCCCAATTCGGAATCTCCGCCCCGGGGGTCACGTTGAGATCGATGCCGGTGCCTTTGGCAAAGTCCGCGGCGCTTCCGTTGCCGACCGTCATCTGAAACCGGGCGATTCCCGTCTCCTCCTTCTTCGCCTCTGGAGCGCGCCTCTCCTGCCACGCGACGTCGATTTGCGTTGTATGGCCGGCGTGGACGATGCCGGTTGCCGACATGGCTTCGATGATATCGAAGGTGACCGGATACTGAACGGAGAGACTGACCGGGCCTGCGGGGACATTGCTGACGCAGTACCGTCCCTGTTCATCGGCCTTGAAGGGTATGCCGTCCTCACTTTCGTTTGGAATCGAAGGGAAGATGTTGCCGTCCGCAAAAGGCCACGGTTGCGGGTTGTCGGGATAGCGTATGGCGCCGTATGGCTCGAACACCTGACCGGCGACGACGCCGTATCCGAGTGGCGTGATCGTCAGTTCAGGGAGCCGCTGCCTCGCCTCGGCAATGCGGACAAACCGCTGGACCGGGATGATGCCGTCGCCCGTCACGGAAAGCGTGTACCGTCCGGGGGCGACCCCGACGAATCGGTACGCGCCTTTGGCATCCGGTCGGGTCTCGCAGTCGGACAGCCGAAGCGACTTATCGTCGTATCGCTCCCGCGAGTAGGAATGCTCGGCGGGGCGCTGCTCGGGAACGAGGGTGCGCCAAGGGTCGAGGTCAAATCGCGCCTTCAGCGAAACGACCAGATTGGTGCGGACGGACTCCGGGGCGACGAGGTCACCGGTGACTTCGAGGCCCGGCTTGAGGACGAGCTCGACGGGCGGCATGTCGCGCCGCAGTTCGACGCGCACGTGGGTGGCGGCGTAGCCGGGGGCAATAGCCGAGACGACGTTCGTAAGCGGCCCGTTGACGTCGATGGAAAATCGGCCGTCGGGATCCATGACGTCCAACCTGCGGTCGTGGCGGTAGCCGGAGTCGCTCTCGTCACCGACAGCGAGTGTGAACTTCGGGACAGGACGTCCATCCGGCGCAAGCACGCGGCCGGAAATGCGGTATTGCGGCGACAGCACGATGTCGAGGCGATTCGTCGAGCCTTGGATCTCGACACTCTGGGGCAAAAAGCCCGGCTTGGTGAAGGCTAGCATCCATGCGGCACCGTCCTTTGGCATTCGGTAGTACAAGTCGAATTCGCCATCGCTCCGAGACAGCGTGGGGGGGCTGTCGCGGCCGATGTTCACATCGGCCAAGGGTTCGCCGGTGATAGAGTGGACGGTGCCGGTCAAATGGGCCGCCTTCGTGAGCCGAATCTCCGTGCGCTTCAGGAACGGATTTCCCTCGACCGATTCCCAGACATTGCTTTTGATGGACTTCCCCCCCCATTCGTCCCATTCGTCTTCGCCTTGCGACAACCAGACGTAACCCCGTTGTTTTTCCGTCAGATAGCGCTCATGCCGGACTTGGACTCCTGCCCAGTCCTGAACGGCATGGACGGTGAATCGGCCCGCTTCGTCGGTGATGGTTTCTCGCGACGTGTTGGGGACTATTGCAGGGTGGTATTCGACGAGTGGCGCCACGTGCGCCCCGGAAATCGGTTCCCCCGTTTCGGCATCGAGGACGATGCCTTCGACGGTCGGTCCTCGTTCAAGACGGACGTCCACGTTTCGCACGGTGTTGGTCGGCTGGATGGCGAAGGTGTGGTATCCACGTCCGCTCCCGTGGCAGAGGTAGTCGAGGGCGTCGACGACGAGCGTCAGTTTGCAAGACAAAGGCGCGTCGAACGTCGTCGTTCCGTTTTCGCCGACGACATGCCGCGGCAGCACCCAGTCCGGGAGTTCTTGCCCCTTCGGAGCTTCAAGCCTGTAGCGGAATGTGAAATCCCGGATGGGGTCGCCGGACTTGGCATCGCGGATTTGGATCGTCAGCGGCGCCCGCGGTTCGTCTTGGAGCGGCCAGACAGGCGCCGAGCGCGTCCAGCGGACGCCATCGCCGTCGACGAGGACGTCGCCAGCGTGTTCAAACCGGACGTCATGACAGCAGGCGGGAAGAATCCTGCCAGCGCCGTCCTCGCGCCATGCACCTTCGGTAAAGCCCTTGCCGTCGTGCGTGCGGATGGCATAGCGCGGTCCCTCGAATTCGACGGCGCTGCCGGGATGCCCCTCCTGATAGTAAGGGCCTTGCCAGGCATCCGCCGAGGCGAAAACTGCGAAAAACGCCACACAGGCGCCCAGCCATAGGCGGAAAGCCGGATGGGGCGAAATCATCGGGCAGATGGGGAGGCGTCGTTGTACATGCATGGATGGTCTCCGATCTGGCGCGATACGATTAGGACTACGATTACGACTTCTCGGGTGTCGACGAAGCTCGCGACAAAGTTCGCGACAAAGGTTACTCACACCCCCCCCACACTCCCACACTCACGGCCCCCCAACATATCGCCGCTGGACGCGGCTGCCGAAGGAGCAGATGACTTCGTAGGGATGGGTGCCCTTGAGCGTGGCCCAGGCCTCGACGGACATCGCGCCGGGGGCTTCGCCGCCGACGCAGACGACGTCGTCGCCGGCCTGCGCGTCCTCGACTTGGTCGAGCGCGACGGTGGTGTAGTCCATGGAGATGCGGCCGACGACGGGGCAGGGGCGGCCGCGGACGAGGAGGCTGCCGCGGTTGGAGAGCGCGAGGGGGAGCCCGTCGGCGTAGCCGGCGGCGACGGTGCCGATGCGCATGTCGCGCGGGCAGACGAAGGTGCGGCCGTAGCCGATCGTGCTGCCGGCCGAGAGCGTGCGCACCTGGGCGAGGCGCGCCCGCATGGCGAGCACGGGGCGGAGGCGGAGCCGGCGGTTGCCGATCGTGTCGAAGGAGCCGTAGAGGTTGATGCCCGTGCGCACGTGGGTGAAAGGCGGGCGGCAGGCGGCGTCCGGGAAGTTGTTGATGGCGTCGCTGTTGGCGATGTGGAGCCAGGGCGGGGCGATGCCCTGGGCGCGGAGGCTGGCGGCGAGGGCGAGGAACGCCTCGATCTGGCGCGGCGTCTCGGCGTCGTGCTCGAGGTAGGCGGTGGGGAAGTGCGAATACATCCCCTCGAGGACGAGGTTGGGCAGCGCGGCGATGCGCGGGATGACGTCCGCGGCGTCCTGGAGGCGGATGCCGACGCGGCCCATGCCGGTGTCGAGCGCGAGGTGGCCGCGGGCGGCGACGCCGAGTCGGCCGGCGGCTTCGGCGATGGCGCGGGCCTCGTCGAGGCCCGCGACGGGGACGCGGACGCCGGCTCGCAGAGCGGGCTCGAGTTCGCCGGGCAGCACGGTGCCGAGGAGGAGCACGGGCAGGCCGAGATCCGTGGCGGCGAGGGCCTCGGCGAGCTCGGCGGTGGCGATGGCGGCGGCGCCGGCCTTGGCGAGAGCCTGGGCGACGGGGCGCATGCCGAGGCCGTAGGCGCCGGCCTTGAGCACGACGACGGTCTGGAGCGGGGCGACCGAGGCGGCGATCTTGCGGTAGTTTTCGGCGAGGATGTCCAGGTCGATGTCGAGCACGACCCGGCTTTCAACGTGTTCCATAGTGGGGTTCCTGTGGTGTACGAGTATACGCCCCGGTCCCGCCGCCGTTCAAGCCAAATTGCGGGTAACGCGTCAGTGAGTGGAGAGTAGTGAGTAGAGAGTAGTGAGTAGAGAGTAGTTTCCGCTGGGGCTCTGCCCCAGACCCCGGTATTTAGAGCCTGTCCCAAGATGGCATGATTTTCGAAGGGTGGCCCTGCCGTCGGGGATTCGGACGCATCGCGACGGCATGGAGCCGGGGTGACGTCCGATTGTGTGCGATCACCTCGCGAAAACCACATTTTCCGGGCGAGCGCAAGCGCCCGCGCCTGCTTCGGCGGGTCTGGATGGAGCGAACGCGCGGGCTTTCCTCAGGCGGCTCGGGCTTCGCGCGC
>JAAZAI010000318.1 GCA_012514445.1 Lentisphaerota bacterium | reverse complement strand
TGGATTCTGAATTCCGGGGGCGAGGCAACGAAGTTGACTCGCACCCAAAGATCATGTCTCGAGAGGGAAATCCCGAGTTCGCCACAGTATTGAAAGTCCTCGAGGCGGTCGGATTGAAGCTCAAGGCCGTGCCCGGATGAGGCAGTTGGGTTGAATATCGAACTGCGGCGGTGTTGGTAGTGGCGCCGTGAGGCGCTGGCGCGGCAGCGGTTCATCATTGTAATCTTGAACCCACCTTCCATATTACAAAGCCCTTCGACGAGCTCAGGGCAAGCTCGCGACAAAGTAATGTTCCGCACCGCGCCACCGCGCCCCCTTGGAAAACAACCGCTTGACAATGCCTGTCTCACGGCGTATCTTCGCGATCAATTAAGTCAAGCATTTGCCCCTCGCGTTTTCTGGAGCCACAATGCCCCTGCAACCCTACAATCCGGCCACCGCGCGAATCGGTATGTCGCCTAAGAACAACGTGCGTCGCGAGGTCTATTTTTCGGGGCAGGTGCAGGGCGTGGGCTTCCGCTACACGGTCATGAGGCTGGCCGCGAACCGGGAAGTGACCGGCTTCGTCCGCAACCTGCCTGACGGCCGCGTGCAGATGATCGCGGAAGGGGCAAGCGGGGAGATCGACCGGTTGCTCGATGGGATCCGCGACGCCATGGGTGGCTATGTCCAGGATGAAGAGACGACCGAGGCATCGGCCACCGGTGAATTCCTTACTTTCGGCGTGCGGTGAATTCAGACTTCCTGACCTGGCCGGAAACGGAAATGGCACTTATCGAACCCCTCACGGTATCGATTCGTGGCAGAGTACCAACCCGGCTACGACGGGTTGCCCGTTGGCGGCAAGGGATTGCCGCACTCCACAGCCGTGCAAGCACCGAGGCGAATGGCAAGCCATTCGAATGGGCGACGCGTCGTAGCCGCGTCGGTACTGGTGACGAAACTCCGCCGCCCCGGCGGCGGCAAACGGGTGAAAAAAGTGCCAAGCCCGTTTCCGGGAAAACACCTCAAAAACCGCCCAGGTCAGGAAGTCTGATATTACAAGTATGCGACAGATGCGGAGCCTGTAGCCGGGATCGGTGACCCGGATCGACCCGGCCTCAGCGAGGCCGGCTACAGCGCCTCGTCTTCTTGCCCTGAGCTTCCCCCGAGCCTGTCTAATGGGTGCGCACCCCGAACCCTGAAACCTCTACCCGCGCGAGTCGACGAACTCGACTCGCGCCGCCGACCTCAGGCCAGCTCGATCATCTGGTGGCAGAGCAGGGAGGGGACGGTGAACGCGATCGCGCCGTTCGCCTGGCGCTCGAACGCCAGCGACGTGCCGTCCGGGACGAGCCGCACGGACGCCACCGGCTTCGGCGGGCGAACGGTCACGCGGATGTCCGCCAGGGGCGTCAGCTCCTCGATGACTTCGATCGGCGCGCAGCCGCGGATGCTCCCGCCGCGCAGCACCGTGTTGGCGTAGAGCAGATGGAGGACGCTGCGCGTAGCCTCCGGCTGCTCCATCAGCGTCACGCGGCCGGTGCTCGGAAGCCCCGTCGCCTCCACGCGCGCCTCGCCGAGCAGCAGCCGCATCGCCTTGACGACGTAGTCGCGGATCGAGACGGTACCATACGCATGGTAGAGCGTGAACACGTTGTGCGCGAGATAGACGGCGTTCCCCTTGCGGACGCCGCAGGCGTAGCCGGACGACTCCGGACGGTTCGGCGTGTGACGGTGCGAGCAGAAGTGGCGGTAGGTGCGGTTGAAATAGGGATCGTACACGTCGCCAAGCGACTCGCCCGTCGTCACGCGAACCCGCTGCGAGCCGAAATAGGCCACGTTCGGCGTGGACACGAAATCGGCGCGGACGTCCTCCCGCGGCAACACGTAGTCGGGCTCGAATTCGGAGACGCCGTCCGTCTCGGCGCCGACGTCGAAGAGAAACGCGGCGCGGTCCTCGGTCAATCCCGCCCTTCCGCAGAGGAACAGCCGCCCGCCCGCCGCGAGATACGCGTCGAGCTTCGCCTGGAGCGCCGGGCCGATGCAGGCGTCGTCCGGCACGACGACCATGCGGTAGGACGAGAAGTCCGCGTCGCCGTCGACGATGTCGTAGAGGAAATGCCCTTCCAGCAGCACCCGGTTGGCGCCGACGTCGCCGTCCGTCGGACGCCCGCTGCCGCCGGGCATCGACGCCGCGAGCAGCAGCGCCACATCGGCCACGTTTCGGGTGCCGCGGCACCAGGGCTCCTTGCGTTCGACATCGGCATAGGCCTCGCCGATGATCCCGTAGGTCGTCGCATCCATCTCGCCGTCGGGGTGGAGCTGGTCGCCGACCGAGCATTTCGAGCCGAACGCCAGCATCGCGGCGCATTCGTACTTCAAGGCGTTCGGATGCTTGAAGCCGCCGAACTCGCCCCACGAGGTGTGGAACTTGCCCGTCATGCCCAGGAAGTCCATCCCCAGCGTGGCCACGTATTTCGCGGACATCGGATAATGGTCGTATCCCCATCCGCCGGTCGGGAGCGACTCGAGCTCCAGATGCGAGAAGTGCTTCAGCAGATCCCGGCGGCCGGCCGGGATGTGGCCGGAGTTGTGGAAAATCGGCATGTCGGGATTGACGGACGTCGCGGCGGCGGTCGTCTGCTCGTAGTAGCGCCGGATCGTGTGCGCGGCCGCCTTCTTCCGGTCCTCCGGCTTCGTGGCGTCGAGGCCGTTCGCCTCCATCCAGTCCATGCACCACTTGCAGCAGCACTCGCCTTCGCTGATGATGTCGAGGAAGATGCCGTGGCAGCGTGGGTACCGTTCCACGACTTCGCGGATCTGGGCGCAGAGGTAGTCGAGATAGGGCGTGTTGAAACACATCTGGTGGAAGCCCGCCTCGGCCGGCGATTTCACCCAGCCCGCGTACCTGCCGTCGGGCGCGATACGGCGCCATTCCGGATGCTCGGCCGACGCAACGTTGTCGACGCCCGCGGAGAGGTAGATCGGGTGGTTGACGTCCAGTTCGCGGCAGGCCGCCACCTGGGCGTCGAGCAGGTCGAAGGACAGGCTCGGGTGCATCCGCCCCACGGTCGTGGGATGGTAGGACCAGCCATGATGGCACTTCGAGAAGATCGTGATGGAATCCACGTGCCCGCGCTTGAGCTCAGCTTGGAACTGCGCTTTGTCGAAGCGGGCGCCGACACCGGGAATGGCGGGCGAGGTGTGGAAATCCAGATGAACTTGACGGAAGCGCAGGGACGCATGAGTCGGCATGATCGTTTTCCTCAGAAGTCGCTTGAAATGTGCGTAAGCCTAGCGGATTCCAGGAGCCGAAGCAAGCAGGAAGACCCAATGCGGCGTAATCGGTCTGTCGCCGGGGTTAAGCCGAATGCCCCGCGAACATAGAGAACACGCTCGGCGACCGCCCGATTACCAGTGAGGAGTGAGTGGAGCATGGTGAGGAGTTGTGGCTGGGGGCACCCCAGACCCCTCTCCTACCCAGTGAGGAGTTTGTAGAGCGTGGTGTGTAGTTGTGGCCGGGGGCACCCCAGACCCCGTTGTTCCTACCGGGGCCTGGGGCAGAGCCCCAGCGGAAACTCCTCGCTACTCCCTGCGCTCTACGCACTATCGGTCAAGGCGACGGGACTGTTTCACATCCGATTTTGGGCGTTTTGATGTCATGCCCCGGCGACCGATTACGGTGGAAAGAACGCCTGGCGAGGTCTAGGAGCCAGGCACGTCTTCGAGGAATTTCCGGATGAAGGACGTGGAGAGGAAGATGGCGATGACGACGGCGATGAGCGCCACGTGCGGAAACGCGAGGATGTACGCCGCCTGAAGGTAGACGATCGCGCCGATCGCGTTGCCGACGGCCTTGCGGCGGACGTCCGGATCGTGTGCGCGCCCGAGGGGCGCAACGGACAGCGCCCAGACGCCGTAGGCGAAGACCGAGCAGAGGGCGATGAGCGGCCACGCCGTCCGCGGGTACCACGCGAGCGCCAGCATCGGGACGAAGACCGCGAGCCCGGGCAGGAATCGGCGCCAGGGGAGGGCGGCCTGCGCGGCGTGCTCGTCCGCAGCGAGCCGTGTGACGGCCGCGATGTAGGCCGTCCATCCGAGCGCGGCCAGGAGGGCGGGGGGCGAGCGCAGCGCGTCGGGGGCGACGTGGTGCAGGGCGGCGGCGCCGGTCAGGAGGCTCGCGCCGCGGCAGAGGCCCATCGCGACGAGCCCAAAGGCGCTGCACCGGTCCTTGAAGCGGTTGTAAGCCATGATGATGGCGGCGAGCGCGGTCGCGGCGATCCACCAGAGCGGCGGCATGCGCCCGGCGAGGCCCGTGCCGACCGCCAGCGCGAAGCAGGCGAGGCGCGCGATGCGGGCTTGCGAAAGGGAGATCTCGCCCGTTGGGATCGGGCGCCTGGGCGCCTGGGTCTTGTCCGCCTCGGCGCCGACGATGTCGTTGTCCGCGAGGCCGAACATGTAGAGCAGCAGCGCGGAGGCGCCGGCGGCGAAAATCCGGAGCAGCGTCGTCGGCGCGAGGGCGTCGGCGCCGGCCGCCCGCGAGACCGCGAGCGCGATGGCCGCCCCGGCGATGGCGTCGCCGGGCGCGGTGGGGAGGTTCGGAAGGCGGAAGAAGACGAGCCAGGGGGCGAGCGAAGTTTTCATGGCTGGCGCAGCTCGATGGGGACGGGTTCGAGGTCGAGGCGAGGCTTCCACTTCGGAGACTGTGAGTAGAAGGCGTTGGGGTTGTCGAAGGCGACCTTCTGGAGCGTCGCCTCGGGATGGCCGTCGGCCCTCAATTGCTCGAGGACCTTGACCATGCTGAGGGGGTCTGAGATGCCCCAGTCGGCGGAGCCGCTGACGATGATGCGGTTGGCGCCGTGCTGTCGGATGATGGCGCTGGCGCGCGCGGGGTCGAGCTTGGAGATGGGGTAGACGGTGAGGCCGCACCAGCAGTCGGTGCCGGCGAGGGCGCGGGCGATGGTGTCCTCGGTGTTGTGGTCCAGGTAGATCTTGCGCTGGTCGGGCTGGACTTCGTCGAAGCCGCGGAGGACCCAGTCGAGGCATTCGGGCTTGCGCTTGTGCGAGATGTGGATGAGCACCGGCATGTCGCGTTCCTTGGCCATGCGGAGCTGCCGGGTGAAGGCGTGGTACTCCGGTTCGACGAGCTTGTCGAAGCCGATTTCGCCGATGGCGACGCAGCGCGGGTGGTCGAGGTAGGGGGCGATGCCGTCGAGGACCTCGTCGACGAGGGCGGTGTTCTCGGCCTCCTTGGGGTTGTAGGCGATGGCGGTGTAGTGGTCGATGCCGAAACGCTCGGCGCGGGAGGCCTCGAAGGAGAGGATGTTCTCGAAATAGTCGAAGAAGGTTCCGGCGTGGCGGCGCGCGCTGCCGAGCCAGAAGGACGGTTCGACGCAGGCGCGGAAACCGGCGGCGTACATGGCCTGGTAGTCGTCCGTCGTGCGGGAGTACATGTGGATGTGCGGTTCGATCAGCGTTCTCATCGGCTCTCCGGATGTTCGTGGCTTGTAGGCGGAATTATAGGACGATGCGGCGGTTGCGGCAATCAAAGATACAAACGCCGGCGGAGGCCAGCCCGTTCGCCCGCGCAACGGCAATTTCTTTGTCTGGGCACCCGAGGCATGGCAGCTCCGGGCCTCGATAGCGAAATAGGCTGGGGTGGCGCAGAGCCTATTTCATTATCGAGGGGCCCAGGCCACTGCGCCTGGCCCACTGTGGCACTGTGGCATGGGTGTTGCGGGGTGGGTTCGATCTGTGCTAGTCTTTGTGCCGCCATGGCCAACAAGCATCCCTTGCGAAATCGCAGGATCAACTATCGCGACGGCTGGTTTTTCGTCACGTTTCAAGTGGCGCACAACAAGTCCGTGCTGGGCGCGATTGCGGAGGCGCGTTGCAATCTCACGCCCCTGGGGCGGCGGCTGGTTCCCTTGTGGATGGCGATGCGCCAGCACCATGAGGATCTCTGGACCGACGCCTTCGTGGTCATGCCCAACCATTTCCACGCCATCGTCCACATCCACCCCAGGCCCGACCATGGCCCCGACCATCTGTCGAAGCTGATCGGATCGTTCAAAAGCCTCGCGACTGCCGTCTATCGCGACCTTGTCGCCGCGGGCCAGGCTCCGGACATTGGGCACTCCCTCTGGCAGGAGAGCTTTTGGGACGATCTTATCTCAAGCCACGAGGAGCTGGAGGGCATCCGGGCTTATATCCGCGACAACCCGAAGCTCTGGGACATGGATCGATTCGGCCCGGTGACCGAATTTTCCTTCGGGAACCTGGATCTGCTCAGTCTGCGCCTGCATGCGTTTGTGGCTTCGCAGGGCGCCTCCAGTCGCGATCTCACGCCGATCCGGATACGCACCCGAAACTTGGCAAGCGCTCCTGCCGAAGCCCCGCCGAGTGAAAAACCGCCCGTTCTCTCCACGTTCACGAGCGCGCAGGAGCGCGAAGTGCTGCAACGCTGTCTCCAGGCGAACCGCCGTTTCGTGTGGGTCCTGCCCGGCGGGATTCCGGAGCCCCTGGAGCCCGCCGTTTCTACGGCCTGCCAAGCCGGGCGGGGGCTGCTCCTTTCTCCCGTTCCGCCGGGAACCGGCGTGAACAAGCAGCGGGCCGTGTGGTGCAACCGATACGTGCTGTCCCATGCGCAGGAGGTGTGGGCCGGCACGGTAACCCCGGGCGGCACCTTGGCCGCGCTGATCCCAACCCCGGGGCATGGTAGCCCCGGGCCTCGATAGAGAAATAAGCTTGCGTGGTGCAGAGGCTATTTCACTATCGAAGGCCCAGGCCACTGCGACTGGGCCCACTGTGGCATGGGTTTGGGCTTAACGCCAGTTTCCAAAAATGCTATACTGCGCACGAACTTCAAAGGAGAACGAGATGAGTCGAAACCTATCGCCGGCGGAGATGGCCGAGGCGTTGCGTCAGCACCCGGGACGGCTGATCGTCACGGCCCACGTCCGCCCCGATGGCGACGCCGTCGGGGCCGCTCTCGGGCTCACCCTGGGCTTGCGCGCCGGCGGCCTCGACGCCGTCTGCGTCGGCGTCGAGCCGGTCGGCACGGAGTACGCCTTCCTGGATGGCGTGGCGGAGATCGTCTCCGCCTCCGACTACGCGCCGCGCGAGAGCGACAGCATGGTCGTCGTGGACTGCGGCGACTTCTCCCGCATTCCCGAGGGCATGCGCGGCCATGCGCAGAAGCGCATCGGTTTCTGCATCGACCACCACAAGAGCAACGCCGGTTTCGCGCCGCTGCGCCTCATCGAGCCGGCGGCCAGTTCCTCGGCCGAATTGGTTCTCGCCGTCCTCGAGTCGGGCGCGTTCCCGGTGACGCGAGCCGCCGCCGAGGCGCTCTGGGTCGGGGTGGTCACGGACACCGGTCGCTTCTCCTACTCCTGCACGTCGCCGGAGACCTTGCGGGCGGCGGCTCGTCTCGTCGAATGCGGCGCCCGCTTCGACGAGATCAACGACCGCGTGTTCGGCCAGTTCGACATCAAGCGGC
>JAAZAI010000317.1 GCA_012514445.1 Lentisphaerota bacterium | reverse complement strand
TCGATCCGAGGTTCTACCGCCCCGCCGAAGTCGAAGTGCTCCTCGGCAACCCCGCCAAGGCGAAGGCCAAGCTGGGCTGGGAGGCGCGCACCTCCCTCGAGGACCTCATGCGGATGATGGTCGACGCCGATCTCGCCCGCGTCAAGCGCGAACTTCGGCCCTAACCGACGGCCAAACTGCTTCGGCAGGCACGGAACGGAAACGGATGGCAGCCCCACTCGAAACATTGCCCAGGAAGCTCAACGCGATGCGACAGGCGCTCCGCGCGTCGTCGCACGCGGCTCGCGCCCTGAAAGCCCGTACCTCCGGTCCGCCCATTTCCGCCGCCGACGCGCCCCGGCCTGTTGGCGCGGCAACCGTCGTCTCGCTGTTCGCGGGCTGCGGCGGAATGGATCTGGGGTTCAGAGGCGGATTCTATTTTCTGGGCAAGCATTACGAGCGAAACCCCTTCGACATCATCTGGGCGAACGAGATCAACCCCGAAGCCTGCAAGACGTATCGGCTCAATCTTGGCGAGCACATCGTCGAGGGTGACATCTACGACTGCATGGGCGAACTGCCGTCCTACGCGGACGTCGTCATCGGCGGGTTTCCATGCCAGGACATTTCGATCAACGGCAAGATGCTGGGGCTGGCGGGGAAACGCAGCAGCCTCTACACCGCCATCGTGGAAACGGTTTCGCGGCTGCGCCCGAAAGTTTTCGTGGCGGAGAACGTGGGAAGCCTCCTCATGAAGAAGCACGAGGCAGCCCTCCAGAAAATCCTCGCCGACTTCAAGGCCCTCGGCTACAATGTTTCGTACCATCTCTACCACGCCGAGAAATACGGCGTGCCGCAGACGCGCGAGCGCGTGATCTTCGTGGGAACGCGAAGCGACATGCCGGAATTCGTTACTCCTGCTCCTTGCACCCCCGTGCCGATCACGGCGAAGGAGGCGTTGGCGGATTTGGAGTCCCATCCTGAGGACAGAAACTTTTCGCATGTCTGGAGCGAAGCCAAAGTCAGCGGCGAACAGGGCAATCGCCATCTGGTCGCAGACCGTCCGGGGTACACGATGCGCGCCGAATGCCACGGAAACATCCAATTCCATTACGCGCTTCCACGCCGGATCTCCATGCGCGAGGCCGCCCGCATCCAGTCGTTTCCCGACAGCTTCCGCTTCGCATCCGGCATCCGGGCGACCGAACGTCAGATCGGCAACGCCGTTCCCCCGGTCCTCGCCTGGCATGTGGCTCAAGCCGTTTCCCACTGGCTGAAACTTGCCGACAAAGTGGCCACCGGATGGAAGCCGTCAAAATGCCTCTTCCAAAAGTAAATGAGCCCCGATGCGCCCGCGTGATGATCACGGGCGCGGCGGGCTTCGTCGGCGGCCATCTGGTGCGCGAACTCGAGGCCCACGGGCACGTCGTCGCCGCCACAGACGCCGTTCCCGCCGCCGCGCTGCCCGGCTACCGCGCCGTGGATCTGCGCGACCGGGACGCGCTGCGCGCCTTCGTGCGCGAGGCCCGGCCCGACGCCTGCGTCCACCTCGGCGCCATTTCGTTCGTGCCCGACGGCGACCGCAACCCCGCCGACCTGCTGACGATCAACATCGCGGGGACGGTGAACCTCGCCGAGGCCCTCCGCGCCGAGGCGCCTGCGTGCCGGCTGCTCTTCGTCTCCACCGCGCAGGTGTACGGTCCCGTCACCTCCATCCGCGCCGCCAACGTGCCCATCCGCGAGAACGCGCCGCTGCTGCCGCTCTCGATGTACGCGATCTCCAAAACCGCGGCCGAGCACGCCGTGTCCGCCTACGGCGCCGCCCATGGCATGCAGACGCTCATCGCGCGTCCCGCCAACCACACCGGCCCCGGACAGTCGCCGAAGTTCGTCGCCGTCTCCTTCGCGCGCCAGATCCTCGCCGCGAAAGTCGGCGAAATCGCCGAGATTCGCGTCGGCAATCTCGAATCGATCCGCGACTTCACCGACGTCCGGGACGTCGTCCGCGCCTACCGGCTCATCCTCGAGCACGGCCAGAGCGGCATGGCCTACAACATCACGACGAACGCCCGGGTCAGCATCCGCGAACTCCTCGACCGCCTCATGACCCTCGCCGGCGTCCATCCTCCGGTCGCCGTCGATCCCGAACTTTACCGCCCCAGCGACGCCTCGCTGCGGCTCGACGTCTCCCGTCTGCGCGAACACACCGGCTGGACGCCCCGGTTCTCCCTCGACCAGACGCTCGCCGACATCCTCGCCTGCGGCCGCTGAGGCCGGGGCGCAAACACCCCTCCCGCAACCGACAAGGAAACCCCCGACATGAAGCACACTCTCCGCGCCCTCATTCCCGCCCTCGCGTGCGCCCTGACCGCCGGCGGCACCTTCGCCGATGCCGCGACCACCGCTCTGGCCACTTCGATGGTCGCCTCGTCGCCCTCGATCTGGCATACGCCGCACCTGCGCTACAGTTCCTTTGCCGGCTATTTCGGCTCGATGGACACGGAGATGCTCGGCGCCGGCGACATCGTCGGCGGCGCGCTGGAGTTCAGCCCCATCCCCTTCTTCTCGCTGCAGCTCCGCGGCGGCTACGCGGACCAGTTCGAGGGCACGGAGGCCTTCGCCTCGGACATCATGCCCCAGATCCGCACCACGCTCGAGTTCGACGATTTCTCCGTCGTTCCGCTGGAGCTCGGGATCATCGGCCGCTTCCCGGTCGCGCCGTTCATCAGCGTCTACGGCGGAGGCGGATGGGGCTACTACGTCATCCCCACCTTCGAGGCCGTCGCGGCGAATGACTTCTCCGTCTCCGAGGACATCGACGACATCTCCGGCTGGTGGTGGCTCGTCGGCGCCGAGGCCGGCCTTCACCCGATCTACGGCTTCGTCGAGGCCAAGTACACCCACATCGTCGCCAACGACTACACGGTCGATGTCGACTACTTCGGCATCCAGGGCGAGCTGACCGCCGACATCGACCTCTCCGGGATGATGCTGCTGGCCGGGATCCGGCTGAAATGGTGAAGCCCCGCGACAAGGCCGGATTCCGCGAACTCGCGCGCGAGCTGCGCCGTCTTCACGCGGGCGACCCGCAGGCGGATTTCGCCGCCGCCGTGGAGGCGATTCCCGGATTCCAGACGGCGGCGTCCGTCGCCGTGTATCTCTCGTTCGGCATCGAGCCCGACACGGGTCCCGTCGTGGCGCGCTGCCACGCGCTGGGCAAGCGCGTGGGCGTCCCCACGTGGATCCCGGAGCGGCGCGAGTACGGCGTCTGCGCGCTGCCGCCCGGCGCCCGTCTCGCCCATGGCCCCCTCGGCATCCCGGAGCCGGCCGAGAAGGCGTGGACGGACATCGCCTCCTACGACCTCTTCATCGTGCCCGGCCTGCTCTTCGACGCGGCGGGCACGCGTCTCGGCCATGGCAAGGGCTTCTACGACCGCATCCTCGCGCAGCGCGCGCCGGGCAGCGTCGTGGTGGCGCTCGCCTTCGACTGGCAGCTCCTGGAGGAGCCGTTGCCCGCCGAACCGCACGACGTGCCGATGGACTACATCGCCACGCCCACGCGGGCGGTGCGCGCCACGGGGAATGAAGAGGCGCGCACCACAGGGGGTGCGCGCCCAGGACTCTCTGCGGTGTCAGGGCGGAGTCCTGGGCGCACGCCCCCCGTGGCCCCTCCAGCAACCCCCTCTCTGAGTCCTGGGCGCACGCCCCCCGTGGCCCCTCCAGCAGCAACCCCCTCTCTGAGTCCTGGGCGCACGCCCCCCGTGGCGTGCGCCTCAGCAAGAAGATGAAGCCCGCCTACGCCAGCGCCCACCACCGGCGCTACCGCAGCTACGATTACGACCGCGGGGCGGTGGTCTTCGCCACCGTGGTGACCGAGCCGCGGCGGCGGCTCTTCGGCCGCGTCGTGGAGGGGCGCATGGCGCTCTCCGCGCTCGGGGAGCGCGTGGCTGCCGCGCTGCAGAGCCAGCGCACCGAGGGCGTGGCCTTGCACGAGTGGGTGGTCATGCCCGACCACGCCCACTTCCTCCTGCACCTCAAGCCGGGGCAGCGCGAGCCGCTGCGCGCGCTGGGCTCCTTCGTCGGCGGCTTCAAGAGCTACACAACCCGCCTCTATTGGGAAATGGCGCACGAAGAGGCGCGCACCACAGAGGGTGCGCGCCCAGGACTCTCAGCGGGAGCAGGGCGGAATCCTGGGCGCACACCCCCTGTGGTGTGCGCCATTGCCGATACGCTGTGGCAGGCCGGCTACCACGATTGGCTCTGCATCTCACGCCGGTTCATCGAAAGCTGCCGCGCCTACATCGCCTACAATCCGCTGAAATACGAGCTTCAGCACAACCGGCCGGAAGCGCTGCGCATCCGGGAGCCGATCGATTCGCCGCTGCTTGCCGACGGCGAATACTGGAAGGGCGTCGGCGCCACGAATCTGCTCGATCCGCAGGCCCGGTTGCTCGCCGTGCGCATCTCCCGCCGCGTCGACACCGCAGCCGCGATCGCGGCCGCCGTCGCCCGAATCCTGCGCGGCGTCGACGCCGGCTTCATCCCCGTGTGCGGTTTCGTCTCGCCGGGCGAGCGCGCCCTGCGGGACGCGCTGATCGCGCTGCCCGGCGCGCGCTTCATCCAGGTCGAGGTCGAGGCCATGCCGGTGGACTACCGGCCGGCATCGCCGCTGCTGCCCGCGCTCCAGGAGGGCCGCCTGCTGTTGCTGGGACGGCCCGAAGCGACCGATCTCTTCGACCGCGCCGCTTGCTTGGCGCTCAACGCCTCCATCCTCGCCCTCGCCCGCCGCAGCGCCGGCGGCATGGGCTGCTATGCCAGACTCGGCCCGAACGGCCTCATCTGGCATAGCGAAGGCCAAAGCTGAGCTTTCAGGTACGCCCCAACCCTCTCTGCACCCCTATCCGAGCGGAGTCTTGGGTGCGCACCCCCTGTGGTGCGCGCCGCTGCGTTTCCACGCGGGCGGGACGAAGATCCATGTGGCGATGACGATGATTCCGAAGAGCGTGTAGGCGGCGACGAACACCCAGGGCTCGGCTTCGTAGTAGAGCAGGCGTCCAAGCCAATGCTCGATGAAGCCACCCGAATAGGCGGCTTCATTCGCCTTGCCGCGCAGCCAGTTTTCGAGCGTGGTGAGAGGGCACACCACCCCGAACCACGCCTGTGCGACCACGATGCCGATGGCGGCCAGATGCGCCAGGCGGAACGCGGGCGAACGCACCCGCCGCCATCCGCGGACGCCGCCCGCGACAATGGCGATCAACCCGCCGACGACGAACACCACGATGCCCAGATGCATCGCGAGCACGATGTCGGCGAGAATCTGGTAGACCTTGGGGTCGTTCACGCCTCGGCGGCCTCTCGCAATGTCGCTATGAGTTTGACTCGGGGGATTCGGAGGCTGACGCGCCCGGGGCATCCGATGCCTCAGGCGTGACAGGCGCGTCGGACTCAGAGGAGGCCTCGGGCGCGGTTTCCGAAGCGGGGTCCGGCGTGTCGCCGTTCTCCTCCTCGTCGCCGTTCGAGACGACCGTCGCGGAGATCACGCGGTCGCCTTCGCCCAGCCGCACGACGCGCACGCCCTTGGCGATGCGGCCGGTCTGCGGGATGGAGTCGACGCCCGTGCGGATGAGCAGGCCCTGTTCGGTGATGACCATCACGGAGTCGCCGCGCGTGGCGGGTTCCGTCTCGGTCGCCTCCACGGCGCGGTGGACGGCGCCGGCGAACACGAGCCGGCCGTTGCGGGCGCCCGTGTCGATCGACTTCACGCCCTTGCCGCCGCGGCGGTGCGAAGGATACGCGCCGAAGTCGGTGCACTTGCCGTAGCCGTTCTCGACGATGAGCAGCACGCTCGCGGCGGGATCGCTCTCGACTTTGACGAGGGCGCGGAGCGAGTCCGCGCCGCCTGCGGCGGGCTCGGGCTCGCCGCCTTCCTCCGGCGCTTCGGAGAGGGGCTCTTCGCCCTCCTCCGCCGCGTCCTCGAGGACGGGCTTGACGCCGGCGAGGCGGATGCCGCGCACGCCGCGCGCGGTGCGGCCCATCGGACGCACGTCGGAAGTCTTGAAGCGCACGGACTGGCCGCTGGCCGCGACGAGGAGCATTTCGTCTCCGTCGCCGACGAGGGTGACGCCGATGAGCTCGTCGTCGTCCTCGATGCGGATGGCGTTGATGCCTGCCTTGTGGACGTTGCGGAATTCGCTGAGGCGGGTCTTCTTGACAACGCCCTTGGCGGTGGCGAAGAACACGTACTGGTCCTCGGCGAAGTCGTCGATGGAGAGGATGTCGAGGACCTTCTCGGCCGGGCGCAGGGCGACCGGCGCGCCGTCGGCGTCCGTCCGGCCCTCGCCGACTTCGGCGCGGAGCATGAGCAAGTTCACGAGCGGCTTGCCGAAGGAGGTGCGCTCGGCCTCGGGGATCTGATAGGCCTTCTCGGTGAAGAGGCGCCCGTGCGAGGTGAAGAAGAGCAAACGGTCGTGGGTCATCGGGTTGAAGACCTTTCTCACGAAGTCGCCGTCCTTGAGCTTGGCGCCCTTGCGGCCTCGGCCGCCGCGGCCCTGCTCCTCGAACTCGTCGAGGGAGACTCGCTTGACGTAGCCGCGGTTGCTGAGCGTGACGACGCAGGGCTCGTTGGCGATGATGTCCTCCATGTTCACCTCGCCGTCGGCGAAGGTGATCTCGGTGCGGCGCGCGTCGCCGTACTTCTCCTTGAGGCCGGCGCAGTCCGCCTTGATGATCTCGAGGATGCGCTGGGGGTTGGCGAGGATGTCCTTGAGGTCTTCGATGCGCAGGAGGATGGCGTTGTATTCGGCTTCGACCTTGTCGCGGGCGAGCCCGGTGAGCTGGCGCAGGCGCATGTCGAGGATCGCGTTGCACTGCGCCTCGCTCAGGCCGAAGCTTGCGTTCATGCGGGCGCGCGCCTCGACGTCGTCGCGGGACTGGCGGATGATCCGGACGATCTCGTCCATGTTGTCGATCGCGATC
>JAAZAI010000316.1 GCA_012514445.1 Lentisphaerota bacterium | reverse complement strand
GTTGCGGGCTTCGAGGCCGGGCATGCCGATCTCGCTGATGGCGAGGGCGTTCAGGTGGGTCAGGAGCAGTTCGCGGTTGAGAAGGTCGATGCGCGGGGCCTGGACCGCGCCGGCGACGAGTTCGGCCTGGTTCTTGAAATAGTGGCGGTCGTGCGGGGAGTAGCTGGAGCAGTAGGTGAAGACGAGCGCGCCCTGGCCGCTGCGGCCGGCACGGCCGGACCGCTGCGCGTAGTTCGAGGCATTGGGGGGGGCGTTGCGGAGGTGGACCACGCTCAGGCCGCCGATGTCGATGCCCAGCTCCATGGTCGGCGAGCAGAAGAGCGCGCTGATCGACTGGCTGCGGATGCGGGCCAGGTCGGGCGTCTGCTTGGATTCATCGGTATACCAGTCGGCGCGGAAGCGCAACTCGCGGTCTTTGCGGGCTTCGGTGGTGAGCTGGCCGGTGTGGTCTTCCGCGCGAAGCCGTTTCGACTGGGAGAAGTCGCGGCGGTACATTTCGCGGAAAAAGAGGTTCGGTTTGGGGTCGATCTCCTTGTAGGAGCGGCGCTTGATGACGTCCGATTTGACGGTTTTCCCGTCGCCGAGTCGCCAGACGATTTTGTCGATGCGGAGGCGGTAAACCGGGACTTCGACGTTCGCCTGGCTGCGGGCTGTCTGCTTGAAAAGGTAGTCCGCGGCCTCAAGCTTGCGCATCAACTGTAAAATGAAGTCGATGTAGTTCTGGCCGCGCAGCAGGTCGGGGCTGAATCTCCTCTGGTTGGCGAAATGCTTGATGTATTTGCCGAGCGAGCTCGCGGGCCCCATGCTTTTCGAGAACAGTTTGGCGGAACGGTGGAGCCGATCGAGGCGGATGACGTAGGGCTCGCGCAGTTCCTCCTTGGCGTCGAGCGTCCAGGGGGCTTTGAGTTTCTCCAGGAAATGCTTCTCCTGTTCCTTCAGGCGCGAGGGCGTCAGGAAGTTTTCGCTGTGCAGTGCGAACTCCAGCCGGAAGAAATCGAGGATGGTGGCGAGGAAGTCGCGCCGGTCGGCGCCGGAGAGGGACGAGACCAGCGGGACGTCGGCCCAGGCGGCATCGGCGGCGGCGACCTCGTCGAGGTCGAGGTATTCGATGGCGAGCAAGCCGCACTGTTCGAGGCTGGGCAGCACGATGCGCCAGCTTCTGCGGAGGTCGGCGATAGCCCGGTAAAACAGATAGTCCTGGAACGTCCGCTCGTAATCCCTGCGAACATTCGGGAAGGCGGGCTCTTCCGAGCGGTTGGCGAAGTCGCAGAACGGCAAGCCGAGCGCCTTGAAGATGGCCTCGCCGACGGTGGCGTAGGTGAGGGTGTGACCGGGCACGGCTTGCAGGGCTTTGTGGATGCCGGCGCGAAGCTGAACGACTTGAACAAAGTCGTTGAAGTGTCCGGCCTGTAGGGCGGCATCCTGACGGTTGTCCGTGAAGCTGAGCAGTTTTTGATTCTGCGCGGAGTAGCCCGCGTCATGCAGGCGGCGGAGGATCGAGAAGGCCGTGATGGTGGTGGAGGTGCTGCGGCCTTCGCTGCCGAGCTGGGTGAGCTTGGTGCCCTCGTTGGTTTTTGTGTCGAAGAAAACGCCCCCCGTGGGATCAAAGAGCAGCGGGGCCTGCATGAACCAGCCCCAGTATTTCAACGGGGTGGTTTCCGAGCAGCGGCCGTATTCGTCGAAGTAGAGTTTACGGGGAAACTTAGCAGCTTTTTCAGAGCGGGGGGCGAGTCCCGCCTTTGTTTCCCTAAGCCAGGATTCGGGAAGCGACTCCATGTCCTCGGACGGATCCCAGACATCTTCGCCGACAATCAGGTAGCCGTCGGCTGACTGATCTTCGTCGTCTGTAACGGCGCGGAACTCGCGGGGTTCCAGCAGGTCGCCTTTGCGGGAGACGCAGATGAACGGGTGGCCGGTCGAGCGGCTGAAGACATTCGGGAAGATGGGCTTTTTGTTCGCGTCGTCCTGCTTGTAGATGCCGGGTTCGAGGGTGATGAAGCGGTCGGCGCCCTGATCCAGGGTGGTGTAGACCGAGCCGGTCTGGGCGATGAACTGGTGAAGCTTGTAAGGCAGGATCGTATAGCGCGAGCCGGTGGCGATGACCCGCTGATTGACGGTGCTGATCCATAGGAGGAGGTCGGCGAGGCACGTCTTGCAGACGGCCTCGGGCGAACCCGAATCCGCGGCGAGGGTGGCAACGACCTCGTTGAGAGGGAGCGGTTGGCGCCGCACGATCCGGCCTTCGCGCTTTTCGATGGCGATCCGGAGTTCGAGCCAGACGGCCAGCGGGTTGGATTTGAGGGCGGCGAGATCCTTGTTGATGTCGATTCCCTGCGCCATGGCCGCGGAGAGCGTTTCGCGCGAGGGGAGCGAGTCGGACGGATTCAGGGATGACGTGAGTGTCTCGTTGACGATTTGATCGGGGCGGAAGGGGCGGCCGAACAGGATGGTGGCGACCTTGGCAACCTCGGCACGCTGATCGGAGAGGCTTCCGACAGAGACCAGGGTGGCGGAGGTCCCGATGCAGGTCACGGGCTGTTGGCATTGCGCGAGGATGCGGCGGATGAGAAGCGCGACGTCCGCGCCTTGGCGTCCGCGGTAGGTGTGGAGCTCGTCAAAGACCAGAAAGGCGAGATTCGCGTAAATGGCGTCGCGGATCGGGCGTTCCTGCATGCGCGTCAGGAGCAGCTCAAGCATCATGTAGTTGGTCAGCAGGATCTGGGGCGGGTTCCCGCGCAGTTTTTTGCGGGCGTCTTCGTCCTCCTGCCCGGTGTACTGGCCGAAGGTGATCGGGAATTTCTGCTTTGTGCTTTTCTCGTAGTTGTCCTGATAGGTTTTGAACTCGATGGACTGCGAGTTGATCAGCGCGTTCATCGGATAGACGACGACGGCGGTCACGCCTTTTGACTGCGGCGCAGCAAGCAGCCGGTGAAAGATCGAACCGATGTAAGTGAGCGATTTGCCGGAACCGGTGCCGGAGGTGACAATAAAATCTTGGCCGGAAGTGCCCAGTTTAATCGCCTCAACCTGATGGCGATAGAGGAAGTAGTCCTTGAAAATACCCGTAACGGCGCCGTGCAGCATGCCCGTTTTCGCGACCTCTTCTATGCTGCCAGCCTGCTCGTATGCTGGATTGAACTGAAGAAGGGGTTGAGGCCAGAGTTTTCCACGCGTCAATTCCTGATCCACCACGCGCCGGATGTCCTGATCCGTGATGGAGATAAAGCTGCGGATATAACTCGCGTAATCCCCGACGATTCCTGCATGGGTTTCAAAAACGTTCATCCCAAGCCCTTCGTGGCGCGTTGTATCGATTTGCCGCTATTCATTCCGTGTTTCTCTGGAAATGCGTCCAACAACAGCCAACACGCGGATGACTTAGGCCATGCGCCACCACTCGCCGAAAGTGGTGGCATTAAATTGGCTGATCAACCCATCAATCACACGCAATCTCCTAACCGTCCGATGCACCTTGATGGGTGTAAGGTTACACCCTGTCCGCTAGGACTGCAAGCACAGTCAAGCGGGGCGGTGGCTTCGCGACAAATAGCCCTGAGGACGATCCTCCGACGCGTGGATAGCTAACGAATCCAGGCCGGGCCGGGGCGCACCGCCCGGCGCGCGAAGGCATCGCGCAGCGCGGCCGTCGAAAGCACGCGCAAGTCGGCCTCGCTCCAGCCGGCGCCCACGTCCGCCAGATAGTGGGCGTCGGACGAGCGGATCAGGGGGTGCGTCGCCGTGCGCGCCCGCCACGTTTCCTCGTCGGCCCCGCGGCTGATTTCCATGGCGTCGAACCCCTCGTCGCCCGACAGGACGCCGAGCTGCGAAAACACGCTGAAGACGGCGCGGTCGACATGGCAGGCGATGAAGAGTCCGCCCAGGCGGTGCGTCTCCGCTCCGATGGCGCGCAGCGGGTGGCGCGAGGCGGTGCTGAGCAGCCGCCATTCGAGTTCGACGACCGTTTCATCGGCCGTCACGACCGGCTGGTCGCCGAAGATTTCGGGTTGGTTCACGCGCTTGGGGAGCGAGTCGTAGATCCAGCGCGTCATGGCCTCGGCCTGCTCGAGCGTGTCGAAGAGGGTCAGGGTGTGCACTTCCTCCGCCGTGCAGACCTCGAGGCCGAAGAGGCAGGCCAGGCCGGCGGTGCGGCAGCACGCGGCCAGCGCCGGCGTGTTGCGCGCGCTGTTGTGATCCGTCAGCGCGACCCCGTCGAGCCCGGCCGCTCGCGCCCGTTCCACAATGGCGCGCGGCGACATTTCGAGATCGCCGC
>JAAZAI010000315.1 GCA_012514445.1 Lentisphaerota bacterium | reverse complement strand
GCTTCGCCGTTCGCCCCGTGATTCGCACGGTCGTGTGTTTGGCGGCAATGACTTGCCGTCAACGGGCAACCCGTCGTAGCCGGGTTGATACCCTGTCGCAGGCCGGTCCTGCCGGGGGATCGCGTTCAAAAAGTGCCATTCCGATTTCCGCCGAGGTCGGGAAGTCTGAGGACAGGATTTCGCAGAACTGATAACGCCGCATGGTTTTGAAGGGGGGGGAGGGCAAACGCTGAAAACGAGACCCGCCAGAACATCACAACGGGGGTTCGATTTCCCTTCGTTGAATCGCACCCGGAATGCGGGATCCAGTCAGAATTCAGAGTACAGAATTGCCCTGCAAAGACTTACGCATTACAAAAGTCCTCCTTACAGCGTCTCTTGGGCTCGCGTCACTTGAAATAACACCTGAATTCATCCTAACAGATTCTGAATCCTGAATTCTGGATTCCGACTCTTCTGCGAATTCACCAAAATTGAATCGCACCCTCTTTTTCCCCTTCTGCGACTTTTGGCACGGACGGTGCTTGTAATTCGGCCAGATGTCGGCTGAGCGTCGGCAATCGTGCCGAGCGCCCGTGTTGGCATCCAACTGAAAAACGAAAACGAAAGAGAACAAATGAAAAAGAACAAGATGGTTCAGGGCTTCACCCTTGTTGAAATCATGATCGTCGTGGTGATCATCGCCATTCTGGCGGCCATCGCCATCCCGAACTTCCTGCAGAACCGCAAGGATTCTCAGAAGAACGCCTGCATCGCCAATCTCAAGCAGATTCAGGGCGCTTGCGAGCAGATCCGCATGAAGGGTCTGAAGCCTACCACGGACGGGGAGGAGAACACCGACGAGGACTTCATCGGCACATACGTGAAGGACTTCGCCACGCTGAGCTGCCCCAGCGATGCGACTAAGCTCTATTCCTCCTCATTCTCGCCCGGCGCGGACGCCGAAGCCGAAGATACGATCGAGTGCCCTGCTGATATCGAGAGCCACGTCCTGTAAGGGCGGAGTTGACTTGATCAGATAGCTGACTCAAGTCGCTGACACATCCCGAGGGGGCAGGCAATCGGTTTCGATTGCCTGCCCTGCTCTTTTCTGTTAGATTGCTCTTTTCGTCTTTTGGGAAACAAGGATCGACACGTTTGCGATGTCATCGATAAAAGCGTTCCGTGGCTTCACTCTGATTGAGATCATGATCGTCATCGCCATACTAGGCGTTCTGGCGGCGCTCACGGTTCCCTACTATCTGCAATACGTCCGAGACTCCCAAAGAAGCACCTGCATCGCGAACCTCAAGACGCTCTATGGCGCCGTCGAGCAGCGTCGCATGAAGGGGCTTGACGAGATCGGCATCGAAGAACTCTGCAGCGCCTTGGGCTACGTCAAGGGCAGGCCTCGCTGTCCTGCGGATAAAAGCCAGCCCTACGACATTTCTGGAGAGCTTCCAGCCTGCCCGAACGTCGGGAAATACCCGGACCACGCGCTGCCGATGCAGTGACGCCGCAAAGCATTCGACTCGGCTTGCCGGGACGGCTGCGCCCCACCCCGCTGCGCGGTCGCCTCGGAAAGCCGGGGAGACTAGCCCGCGGCTAGGCGACGGGGACCGGGGCGGGCTCGGCCGGCCGGCGCGTCCGGGCCGAGATCTGAAGGCACATCAGACTCCAGAAGCCGCTGATGAGCCCGGCGATGTGCGGCTGGAGCGCGGGCGGCATGCTGTAGATCACGAAAAGGCTCGGGATCCAGACGGCCCAGTTCATCACGAGCATGGGCAGGGCGTAGCGCGAGTACCAGCTACGTCCCAGAAGGGGTTTCACGGCGGATGCGCGATAGCCGTGGTCCTTCCACTGATGGGCGATCGTCACGATGGGAACTCCCCAGACGACCGTGAAGACGAACTGGTCGAAGGCGATCTTCATCAGCAGCGTCGCGAGGTCGTGGCCATCGCCGAAAAGCAGGCTCTGGAAGCGGTAGAACAACCCGACGACGACGCCCATGACGCTCCAGAAGAGCACGGCGAAGAGCAGCGCCCGCACGGGCGACCTGGGCCTCAGGGAGGGGACGGCCAGCGTGATCGCGATCGGGAGCAGGCCGCAGAAGAACAGATACCCGAAGCCGAGGAAGACGATGCCGAAGCGCGTCTGCCAGCCGGCCACGACATCGAGCGTGCCGCGGAAGGATGCGCTGAAATGGTAGGCGAGGATCAGGAGGACGGCGGCGCCTTGCAGGACGACGCCGGGGATGGCGTTCGCCCGCGCGGACTGGAGTCCGATTTTCCATGGGTTCGTTTGCATGGGGTGCGTATGGTAGACGAGTTTCGGCCGCCATGCAATCCTACAATGGCTATGACGCGTCGCCAGCGCCACCGCCTGAACGGATCGGAAAATCCCGAGGGGGCGGGAAGCGGAGCCAGGCGATGGGCAGGAAGAGGGCGCGGAGCGAGGCATGGCGAAGCCAGAATTCCAGGACTCGCCGGCACAGGGCGACGTGGTCCGCACGGCCTCCGCAATAGCCGACGAGGAAGGCGTCGAGGCAGGCGTCGTCGTAATGGGCCCGGTCGAGGAGGCGGTGGAGGGAGCGGAGGCGGAGGGCGAATTTCATCCGCCGCCCCGGAGCAAAGGGACGGGAGGCGGATTCCAGATCGATGATCGAGACGTCGCCTTCGCCGTCGAGGGCGTCGGGGACGACGATGTTGCGGGGCAGGAGGTCTTCGTGGACGATGTCCAGGGCATGCAGCTTGCGCGCCTGTTCGCCTGCCTTGGCGAGGTAGGCGAGGAGCGCGGACTTGTCCGCTTCGGCGTAGGCGCCGGTGCGCCAAAGCGCGTCCAGAGGCGCGCCGTCGACATGGCGGTAGAGGAAGTAGTTGCGGAGGGCGCCGCGGAAGTCGGTCCAGAAGGCCAGGGGCGCGAGGGTGCGCACGCCCCCGCGGGAGGCCTCGAGGGCGAGGCGCAGGGTGCGCAGACCCCGCTTGAGGAAGCGCAGCTTGAACGCGATTTCAAGGCGCTTCGCCAGCTTGTAGCGGCGGGAGACGAAACCCTCCTTCAAGACGCATCTGCCGATGCCCGGAACGTCCAGGACGTAGACGCGGTTCTTCTTGTTGTTGCTGGAGACGAGACGGTCTTCGGGAATGCGGCGGAAGGCTTCCGAGCGGACGAAGTCGAGGACGGCTCCCGCCGCCTCGTCGTCGAGGTTGCGCCAGAGGGTCCCGCTGGGGAGCGACTGCTTGCCGATGTTCATGGAATGCTCGTGTGATTTTCTCCGAAGTCTAGCATCTTCCCGCAGAGGCGGCAATCCCGGGCAATCTCGGGGTTTGCCAAAACCGTGCTTGCGCCGGGCTCTCGCAGCCACTATAATCGAACTCGCTTTTTGGAGGTGGCCATGTGCTCGAATCGACTCTGGAGACTTTGGGATTGTCGGCAGGCCGCCGAGGAGGGACCGCCTCCCCGCCGGTGCCGAAAAGTCAGCCTGCTGGGCGCGGCCGCGGCGTTCGCCGGGCTTCTCGGCTTGGCCGCCGTGTCGCCCGCCGCGGAAGCGCCGCCCATGAGAGTCGGCAGCGAAATCGCCTATCCGCCCTTCTGCTCCCTGGACGCGCAAGGTCGCGCCGACGGCTTTTCCGTGGAGCTGATTCGCGAATCGCTGCGCGCGATGAACCGCGAGGCGACGTTCCGCGTCGGCGAATGGAACGAGGTCCGAGGATGGCTCGAGCGCGGCGAAGTCGAGGCGCTGCCGCTCGTCGGCCGCACGCCGGAGCGTGAGGCCCTCTACGATTT
>JAAZAI010000314.1 GCA_012514445.1 Lentisphaerota bacterium | reverse complement strand
CGCCCGCCGGCGGCGAGGCCGTCCTCGCGACGCAGGGCGCGTTCGAGCCGGGCTGGTACCGGATTTCCGCCGAATACCGGACGCCCGGCTTCGCGCCGGACGGCAAGCTGGCGATCGACGTGCGCAAGGCGGACCGCAGCGCCGCGCTCTCGACCTACGAGTGGTTCTCCGCCACGCCGGACTGGACGCCGATGGAGCTGTTCTTCCGCGTCTCCGAGTCCACGCACGCGCACGTCCGCTTCGGCAACTGGAACGGCAAGCAGGCGGACGCGCGCGTCGAACTGCGCCATGTCGCGATCACGCCGTTCGATTTCGCCGCCGCCGGCGCTTCATCCGACTGGCTCGCCACGTGGTCCTTCGACGGTGGCCACGCCGGCCACCTCCCGCCCAACTGGGCGTGGCACGGCGGCGCGGGCGACATCCGCAACTTCTCGCTTGTCCCGAACAGCGGCTACAAGACCGGCGACTACGTCCTCCGCCTCGCCGGCGACGACAAGCCCCGCGACGTCCGCAGCCGCGCGCTGCCGCTGCCCGACGACGGCGAACTCGTCTTCACGCTCTGGGCGCGCGCCGATGCCGCCGCCAAGCTGACAATGCATGTCGTGCAGGACGGCTGGGGCAAGCGCGTCGAGAAGCGCCACGCGATGTCCACCGCCTGGCAGAAATACGAAGCCGTGTGGCCCGTGCCGACGACGCGCGAGCGGGACTGGTTCTTCCTGCGCCTCGACGTGCCCGCAGGCGAAGGCCCCGTCGAAATCGCCGACATGCGCCTCGAGTGGCGCCGGGCTGCCAAGCCCTCCGAGACGGTCGATCCGCACGCGGCCGCGCTCGCCCGCGGTTGGCAGGGCGTGCCTGGCGCGAACCTCCTCTTCAACCCCGACCTCGAACTCGGCGGGACCGGCTTCTTCTACGATTTCTCCTGGCCCAAGAAATACGAGCACTACGGCAACATCCTCAAGGCGAAGCCCGTCGAGTTCCTCGTCGGACAAGGTGTCGACGGCGGCACGTGCGCCCATGTCCAAGGAACATCCCTGCGCGCCTACTGCTTCCCCGTGACCGTTGGGCAGACCTACACCGTCTCCGCCGACCTGAAATTGCCGACGGGACGAACCCAGGCAAGCTGCCGTGTCTGGGCGTTCGATTCCGAATGGAACTGTGGGCTGGCGGCCAAGGTCGATGACGTCGGGGCAGAGTGGAAACGCTACCACTGGACGTTCACTTGGAAACCCGAGAACATCCAGAAGCGCGGCTATGTGCGCTTCGACAGCGACAGCGTGCTCATTGATCGCATCCAAGTCGTCGAAGGAACGGCCGCCGCCTACGAGCCGCCGCCCGTGATGGTGGGGATGGTCTACGACCGCTGGCAGTACTTCATGCGCGGACGCGACGACGCGAAGGCGCGGATCAAGGTCGTGCCAGGCGTCCGCAAGGCCGGCGCCGCCAACGTCGTGGTCGTCGCCGCCGACGCCTGGGGCCGCGAGGTCTGGCGCCGCGAATTCCAGGCGCCGCTCGACAAGATCACGGAAATCCCGCTCGACCTGCCGACCGACAAGCTCGGCGTCTTTCACCTCGATCTCAAGGCGACGATCGGCGGCAAACTCGCGGGCATCGGCATCAGCCGCTACGCGATCATTGATCCGCCTTTCATCCAGCCCCGCACACCGGGACAACCCGGTCTCGCGGGCATCTGCCAGGAGAGCTTCGGCTTCCCGGCGTGGCTGTGTGCGGACCATGCCGCCATTCAGACCGATATCGGCATCCGGCTCAACCGGCTTTTCGCCTCGATCCCTCCTGATTTGCCCCAGCCTATTCCCGCCGAATTCATCCAGCAGATCAAGGCGATCTGCAAGCCGTTCAACGCAGTGGGCATCGACGTCATGCCGTGCGTCGAACTCATTCCGCATTCGGCCGACCAGGGTGCCCGTAACGTAGATCCGGCGCGGGAGGAGGATTTGAAGGCCTTTGGAAGCCATCTGAAGGACTACGTCTCCGCCTTCAAGGACGACGTGCTGTACTGGGAGATCTTCAACGAGCCGAACCTCTGGCGCATGCCCAGCGGCCCCAACGCCGGCAAGCGGACGATGGGCCCCGAAAAGTATCTCGAGTTCCAGAAGGTGGCGTTCAAGACGATCAAGGGCATCGACCCGAAACTCCAAGTTGTCTGCAACGCGCTCAACAACGTCGACTTCGACTGGATCGACGCCTGGATGAAGGCGGGCGCCGGGAAGTTCATGGACGCCTTCTCCTTCCACCCCTACAGCGAGATCGACTTCTTCCCGCAGGGCGTTCAGCTCGAAAAGGCGATGCAGGGCTACGCTTTCAAGGGGCCGCTGGTGAACAGCGAAAAATATTTCGGCGCAAATCTCTTCTATGACCGCCAGGGCTACGAAGAAACCCGCCGGGGCTACTACCTGCCGTACGATGGCGAACTCAAGGTCGCCGGCTGGTCAATCCAGCACTTCGTCTCCAGCGTCGGCGTGGGCGTACCCGTCTGCTTCTTCAATCCGACCGGCACGATCAGCCGCCGCGGTCCCGACCAGGAAATCTTCCTGTACGACT
>JAAZAI010000035.1 GCA_012514445.1 Lentisphaerota bacterium | reverse complement strand
CTTCCTGTAGCCGCACTTCGGGCAGGCGCCGTTGACGAGCGTGATGCCACAGCGCGGACAACGATCCTTCGGCTTGCCGGGCTTGAACTCGCACGATCCCGCGTTGACGCCGCTCGTGAAGGTGATCTTGACGATGTTGAGCTTATCCTTGAGGAGCTCGTACACCATCTTGATCATGCCCTCGACGGTCATCGTCTCCTTGGTGACGACGAGACGGCAGTCGGGATAGGCCTTGCAGAGCTTATGCTCGAAGGCGCAGCCCTTCATCGTGTTCGTCTTCGTGCCGTTCTTGATGCCTTCCTTCTCGTACACGCCGAGAATTGCAGGCAGCAGCGGATCGTCCTGGCGCAGGATCAGCGCATGGTCGAAGTTTTTGATCACTGCCCACGCCGTCTTCTGGATCTCGTTGCACGGGAACACCATGTTGACGCCGGGATTGACCGTGTCCTCGACCTCGATGGTGAGCCCGCCCGAGTGGCCGTGAAGATAGCGCGCTTCGCCCTGGAAACCGTAGAAGCGGTGCGCGTATTGAATGTCGAATGTGGTCATTGATCTCATGGTTGCTTCCCTTTTCTTCGGTGGTGGTTGTTTTTTGTTGTGGTTGCAGAGGACGAACTGAAGTGGCGCCACCCGGCGCGAGTCCGTCTACACGAAATCAGAAGTAACTCGCCTCAAGCTGAAAGTGGGCCTTCGGATGATCACACACCGGACACCTCTCGGGCGCCTTTCCGCTCTCGACGATTACGCCGCCGTTGCGGCACTGCTACTTGTTCCGGTCGACGCGCACCCACACCCTTCAGACAGTTGTCACAGATGCCTGTGACTCTCAGTTCGAGATGGTGCTGTTCGCGCGGCATGCCACTCGGAATCGGAAACGTAGCGGGAAGAGAATAATCCGTCACGCTCCCGCAGACCTCGCAGATGAAGTGCGCGTGGGGTCCAAGGCGCGTGTCGTACCGCGCCGCCGACAGGGCGTCCAGCCGACTAATAAGGCCGATGGCGGCGAAGTCATTGAGGATGCGGTAGACCGAGTCGCGCGTGACGGTCGGAACCGTTTTTTTCACTTTCGCCCAGGTTTCATCTGCTGACGGATGCCCCATCGCTCCACGCAGGGCCGCGAAGACGGCCAGCCGCTGCGCGGTGCATTTGAGCCCGTGCTCCCGGCAAAACGCCGGGAAGGTGTTCGCTGTCAGTTCCTTCGTCTTATTCATGTTCGGCGCCTAATCTGGCTAAGACGTAAATAAATGTAGCACTTATCAGTGATGAAGTCAACCGAGATTGCTTGACGGAAAGGATGCGATTTTCTTCTCCAATAACTGCTCCCCCCGGATCATCTCCTACAGCCTCTCCGGCGATCCCGGCACCATCGCCACCGTGACGGGCTACGTGAGTTTCGACGGTTCCGAAGACCCGGTCTCCGGTCCTGCCGCCGTTGCCGCACCGTTGCCGTTCATGACATGGGCCGAAGGCCCGGGCTATCCCTGCCTGAGGCAACAGCCCAGGTCGTAAGGCAGAAGAAACAAGGGCGCGCTTCATCTTCTTCCCGATCTTCGTCGGTCTATATTTTCGTCCTCGTCTGTCGACTCCCGTTGCCACCCGTCGCCCCCGGGGTCGATTGTCGTCGATGGGGGTCGATGGGGGTCGTCCCAAACTGGTGCCGGTCCTGCCCGGCGAAGCCACTTAAACGCCCCACCGCATCCGCGCCATCCGCGTGATCCGTAGCTCCCCCTCTCTGCGCTAAATCCACTACCTGCGGCTCGTCGGAGTCCCCTTCCTCGCGTTGCTCGTCAGGACAAGCCGCCTTCAGGGTCTGTTGATATTTTCCCCGCGCAGGCTAATCGGGAAATCAGGAAGGCAGGAAGGGGCGCGTTTTCCTCAACAATTTCCTGAATTCCCGCTTTCCAGATTCAAAAAGAATGGAGAGTTGCGTATAAATCAACACTCCCTTCAGGCGGAACCGTCCAGGGGCTTCAGCCCCGTCTTCAACCCTTCTGCCGCCCGATTTACCATTTCGTCCACACCCCATGCGCTAATCCTCTGGTATGGACTCCTTCACAACAATCCAAGGCAAGCGGAACGCTGTCCGTGTTGCCACTTCAGCGTGGTGAAAAAAACGTTTCGCGTTCAGTCGCGGCCGACGGCCGCCAGCTGGATCAGGGTGGAGAACGCTGAACGCTGAACGTTTAACGCTCAACTCCGAAACAACTCCAAAACTCCTCAAACCCCGCTTTTCCTCCCTGTTACCTTCCTGTTTTCCACTCCCCCTCTGCCCTCGAGGACGAGATGGCGGCCTCGGCGACTTGGCGGGGAGTGACGCCGGCCTCGCGGGCGCGCGCGGTGCAGTCGTCGAACTCGGGCGTGCGGGTGATCGGCCGGCCCTCGAATTCGCCCACCTTGACGCGCACGGGTCCGTAGGGCGTCTGTACCGTCTCGTGGCGCCGGGCCAGCGCCGTGCGGTCCACCGCCCACGACCGGATGCCGAAGGTCGGCGTGGCCTGGAAGATCAG
>JAAZAI010000313.1 GCA_012514445.1 Lentisphaerota bacterium | reverse complement strand
GCGGCTGCGCGGACAACCCATTCGTCGATGGCATGGGCGCGGCGATCCGCTCCGAAATCTGGGCGGCGCTTTTCCCGGGGCGCCCCGATGCCGCCGCTTTCTTCGCCTCAGGATGCCACGGTGGATCACTGGGGCGACGGCGTTTGGGCCGAGGTTTTCCTGGCCTCGGCCGAGAGCCGGTTGTTCGTCGGCGCCGAGATGGTTTCGGCGCTGCGGCAGTCGCTCGACGATGTGCCGCCCGCCACACGGCTTCGGAAGGCGCTTGAGGGCGTCTTCGCCCTGCATGATTGGGGGCTTGACGCCGAGGCCGCCCAGGCGCGACTGGTGCCGGTGGTGCATCACCACAACTTCACCGACTGCGTCATGAACCTGGCCTACATCGTCTATGCGCTGCTTTGGGGCGAGGGGGACTTCATCCGAACCGTCTTGCTGGCCGTCAACTGCGGGCGGGACACCGATTGCACCGCCGCCACGGTCGGCGCGATCCTCGGCATTGTCCACGGCACACGCGCCATCCCGGAAGATTGGTTCCGGAAGCTGTCGCCGACGCTGGCGCTGAGCGAGCAGATCGGTCGCATCCCGGGCATCCCGAAGTCGCTCGCCGAACTGACGGATCGGACGCTGGCGCTGCGCGACAGGCTCGCCCCCGAGCTCCCTCTTGAAAATCCGTATCCGGCTTACCGTCCGTGCCCCCGTGTCGCCCCGGCGGGGCACGACCTAGCGCACTGGCTTGTGCTCGACGCGCCGGAATCGGAAATCGCCGCCATTCGCGAGGAGCTGTTGCGCACGGGCGTCTGCCCGGCGCGTCTGAAGCCACGGGTGATCGTCAGCGAAGGGCTGACGCTTGATCTTTCGGCTCATGCGCGCGATGCCGGCACGTTGAACCTCTTTTCGTTCCTCCATGTTGAAAACAGCGACATTTCGCCCGACGAGGTCGTGGTGTCGGCGACGGCCGACGTGGGCATGACGATGTGGTTTGACCGTGCGCGGCTCCTCAACCACCACTCGCGCCAGCTTTCAATTCCGTCCTTCCATCGAGCCGAAGGCGGCGCCGCCTTCCTCCATCCGCTGAAGCGGGGCGACCGCAAGCTCGTCCACATCAAGCTGTACTCCTGCCTTCCCCCGCTGACCTGCACCCTGATGTTCGGCGACCTGCACAACGACCCGCTCGACGGGTTCAACCTCAGCATCTGAGGGGGTGTCCGCCCCCTCGCTTAGTCCCTTACGCTTAGTCCCTTACGCTTAGTCCCTGAAGACTAAGAGTAGAAGACTAAGAGCAAAAGCAAAAAAGATCCCGAGACACAACTGATGAACAAGAATAGCAGAGACGATTTAAACCGGCTGGTCGGAACGCTGGGCGTGGATATGAAGGCACTGGACGTCCTGGACAGGCAATGCCGGGAAATGAAGGCGCTGGACTATGTCGGGGTCTACTTCAACAACATCTTCTTCACCGTCGAGACCGTTGACGCCGCCTGCGACGAGAAGGACATCCTCTTCCGCGAGGATACGTGCCTGATCGTCCGCCGTCCTGATGCCGACTTGCTCAAAGTGGCGAAAATCGTCAGGGACAACGGGCTGGACATCCCCTCGTCGCACTTCCTCAACCTGCTCCCGGAACCCGGCTTTCCTCTGGAGACGATTTTCGCGACGCACGAAACGATCCTCGACATGGCCGCGCTCGTGGGTCTCAAGCGCGTGACCACCCACGTCGGGGGCATCGCCGTGCCCCAGGCGGCCCATGCGAAGCGGCGTCCGACGCCGGCCGAAGAACTCGTCGCCAAGACGATCTCCTACGCCGAATACACCGTTCGCGTGCGTGAACTCTATGGCAAGGATCGCGTGCTCCCCGACAGCATCGCCTCGTACCGGCATCTTTGCGCGGAGGCCGCCAAACGCGGCATC
>JAAZAI010000034.1 GCA_012514445.1 Lentisphaerota bacterium | reverse complement strand
GCGCGAGCGTTGTCTTGAGATATAGGCGTTTCGTCGCAGGCACGACGATCGACACGCCGTCCTGCTCGAACGCGACGGCATTGCCGGCGAAGTCGTCGTAGAGGGACGCAGCGCCCGCCGCGATCGGAAGGCGCAGCCGCCCCTCGCCCGAGCCGTGCCAGTAGACGACCCACGTGGCGCCGTCTTTCGCGAAAACGAAGGCGCGCACCGGGGTTTGGCCGTTGCCGACGGCGAGCGGCCAATAGTCGACGAGATCGTAATCGCCCTTGGCGTCCACGACAAGGTGGTGCTCCTGCGCGTAGTCTTTGAGCCGCGGGCGCCACTCGTCCTTGAAAAGACCGCGCCGACGGCAGTCGCCCCAGCGCCGCATCATCTCGAGGATGTCATCCGCGCGCGGATGCTGTTTTAACGCCGACGCCGGCATGAGAATCGATATCGCGCAGTCCCACGCCGCCGCCACGGAGGCGCCGTATTCCCACATGTCCGCCTGGGTGCCCACCCTGGGCCGCGCGCCGCCGGACGGGCTGTAAAAATACCACCAGCCGAAGTCCACGCGCGACATGTCCTGCCGCGTGATCGGCGCCTGCTTGAAAGGGAACTCGCGCAGCTTCGCCTTGAACACCTCCGGCGGGAAGGTGTCGAACGCGTTCGCGCCCGCGAGCATGTGCCAGCCGAAGTGCGTTTTGGCGGCGCCTTCGCCGAAGGAGGGCTCGGGTGTGAGCAGCTTCCAGTACCTGAGCTGCGCGTTCGCGACGTGGTAGTTGAACGGGCGGTTCACGCCCTCCGAGCCGTCGAGGTAGACGTACTCGAATCCGCAGTTATAGGCGCGCGCGATCTTCGCCGACACTTCGTCCGGCAGGTCGGTGTTCTGGTCGGCGTAGCAGCTCATCGGCGTGCCGAATTCGCTTACGTCGAGGATGCCGCCCACCTCGCCTTTCGGATGCGCCGCGACGCGCGTCTTGTGCGCGCCGCGCTTCACGCCGAGGAATTTGTACGGCGGCGCCGCGGTGTATGATTCGTACGAAACTAGTTCGCCGCCGAATTGGAGAATGCGGCAGGGGGCGTACATCACCGCGTCGGCCGTGGGCTCGTACACCGTGATTTCCGTGTCGTTAGTCGCGGCGGAAAGCGGCGCGGCGAGCGTGAAGCGGCGCGTTTTGTTGAGCCGCGGATCCGCGACGGGCGTCACGTAGCGGCTCTGCAGTCCGATGTGCGAATGCAGCGTGTGGAAACCGGCCTTGATTCCCGCGGCCTTAACCTTGGCGAGCATCGCCTTCACGTCGGCTTCGCCATTCGGATAGGAGTCTTTCCAGTCGTAGTCGCCGCACAGCCCCCAGCTCGCCGAGCTTTTGAACACGTCCCCGTAACTGAAGGTCATCAGCTTGAACCCGCCCTTTGTCGCGTAAGAGATGAGCTCGTCGATGTCGGCCGGCAATGACGCGGCGCACACGTGGAAGATCGCCTCCCGCACGTCCGGCGAGCGGCGGCTCTTCACGCCGCGGGGGAGTCCGAAATCCATTTCGAGCGCGTCCATAGCGTCGAGGAACGCCTCGCGGCCGGGCGCCGCGAGAAGCGCCACACCGGCGCCGCGCAGCTTCACGCCGGCCGTGGCTTCCGCGTAGAGTATTTTCGCGCCCGCCCGCGTTTCGTGATCAATGTCGGTATGGGGCGAGGTGCCGATCACTCCCACTGCGGCCTTCGCGTCCCAGCTCGCGTTTAGCCAGTCGCCGAAGTTCGCGCGGTTCTTAACGGGAAGCTGTATGCGGAAGGACACGACGGGCGGCAGGTCCATGCGCAGGTAGTCGTAGGTCGGCTTGCGGTCGACCGGGAAATCGTCGAGCGTGAACACCGCGTAGCCGGGCGTCGTTTT
>JAAZAI010000312.1 GCA_012514445.1 Lentisphaerota bacterium | reverse complement strand
TGTGCCCGCAAGCCGGGCGGACGGACGCCAGTCCAGTCCGCCCGGCGCGTGCCACGCCTGGCCGCGAGGATCGCGCGGCAGCTCGCTTTTCTGCGAAAGCCGATGGCCGCGCACGGTGTGCCACTGCCGAGGCGCGGCGTCGACGGCGCGCTGCAGAAGGTGCAAAGGGTGCGCCCGCAGCGGAAGGCACGCCGAGTGCCCCGTCGAAATGGATGCAGCCCGAAGGCCGCGCTCCGGCGGCTGGACTGGCGTCCGCCGCCGGGGCATGCGGACGATGGGATGCGCCATTTCCACGGGGCGTAGAGGCGCCGCTGCGGGCGCACGGTTTCAGATCGGCAACACGCACAGGCAAAAGCCACGCGCTCCGTGCGACCCCAGAAACTGACCGGGTACAGCTTCGGGGCAATCGGGGTGCGAGTCAAGATAGTTGACTCGCGCAGGGTAAAGGGTAAAGGGTTCAGGATTCAGGTGTTGCTGTTAGCCACCCATAGACGTGGCAGGGGCAATCATTGAATCCAATAACACCAATTTTCAGATGCGCTTTTCCGTAACCCATTGAGAATCAAGCCTGAACCCTGACTCCTGACCCCTTGCGGGCGGCAACGAAGTTGACGCGCACCCGGGCAATCGGTCAGTCCGCCGTGTAGACGATGTCGTCGAGATAGAAGGCGATCGGCCGGCCGGGATTCGCGACGACCCAGCCGAAGCCCGTCTTGACGCGGCTCATGTCGCGCCCGTCGAGCGGGATGCGGTAGCGCGTCCATTCGGGCTTGAGCACGACGTCCTTGAGTTCCGCGAAGGCGGTGTCCGAAAACGTCGCCTTCTCGATGGCGCCGACTTTGAACGACACCTCTTCGCCGCCCTGCTCCCCGCGCGCCCAGAAGACGAGCATGCCCGCGCCTTCGAGGTTGAAGCCGCCGTCCTGCTCGCCCCAGTCGTTCGCCGGATGCTGCCAGAGCACCCCGCCCCAGTTGTCGGTGGCGCCGTACGAAACCTTCAGGCACGTCGCGCCGCTGTGCGGGTTTTCGCGGCTCGCCAGATCCATCTGGATCGCGCCGGTGTTGCCCATGTAGCCGGAGGCGTACCACATCTCGGGCGCGCCGTCCGCGTAGACCGCGCACGGGAGCTTCTGCGGCGCCTTCGAAGCAACCGCCTCGGCCCCCGCGCCCTGCACGGCGTGGTTCGCGTACGCCGCAGAGCCCTTGCCGTCGAACACGTAGGCGTAGAGCCGGAACTTGCCGCCGCCGGGAAGCTTGACCTCGACGCGGGGCGTGCCCAGCCCCTTCACGACCGCTTCGGGGAAGCCCGGGGGCGTCGGCTCTCCCGTGCCGGTGACGGCGTAGGTCGAGGCCTCCTTGACGAGCACCCACTTCCAGGTCAGCGCGTCGCCGTCGGGATCGATGGCCGAGGCCTCCGCCGTAAACGTGCCGCCAGGTTCGCGGAGGTCGTCGCGCGAGACCTTGATTTTCGAAACCTCGGGCGCGCGGTTCGCCGGCGGCTTGCCGGTCCAGCACGCCTGGAGCGCGTCGGTCGCTCCGAGCCGCGTGTTGTCAGGCAGGAGGAGTCCGTACCAAGTGGGCGTGGCCTCGACCTTGTGCCCCCAGGTGAAGGCGTACGAGCCGAGGCAGAGCTTGCCGCGTTCGCCCTCGATCGCCTGCTTGTAGACGTCGGCGTACCACTTGGCCTTCTCGGCGCTCGTCATCTCCGGCGGACACCCGAAGGCGTTTTGCCCCACCTCCCATTGGCCGGGAGGGCCGAACTCGGTGACGATGTACGGCTTCCTGCCGCCCGCCTTGCCATAGCGTTCGCCGACCGAACCGCTCCCGCCGTAAGTGTTGATGCCGAGGATGTCCACGTCGGGACAGAAGCGGTTGAACTCCTCGACGTTCTGCGCGGGGATCTCGGCGATCACGGTCATGACGGGATGGTTCGGATCGATCGCCTTGACGGCCAGGGCCACGTCGTTGATGTGGCGCCACATCGCCTCGCGATGCGCGTTGCCCGTCTCCATCTCGTTGCCGAGCGCCCAGATCAGCAGCGCTGGATGGTCCTTCAGCTTGCGCACCACCGCGAGCACGTCGGCCTTCTGCCGCTCCAGCGCCTGCGGATTCGAATAGTCGAAGCCGTGCTGCTGGTGTCCGAACCAGAAGCCGATCGAGACCGTCAGCCCATGCTTCTGCGCTTCGTCGAGATCGGCCTGCGCCGAGCCCGCCCCCCACGTCCGGAAGCTGTTGCCGCCGATGGCGGCGAGCAGATCCTTCGGTCCGCCGCCTCCCGCGCCCTTGACGAAGTACGGCTTGCCGTCGCGCAGCAGTTTGTAGTTGCCGTCGCCGCCCTCCAGCGCGACAACCCCGCCGAACGCACACATCGCGGCGGTCTGTGCCGCCAACAGAATCAGAGAAACCTGTTTCATTTATTTGTCTTTTTGTTTACTGGGTGGCTGATTGACGCAAGCGGCGTGCTCGGAGAGCCCGCCCTACCTCGTGGACTCCCCCGTTTGGCGGTGATTTCGGGGCGCGATCTCCGAGCGCGCCGTATACAGGGTTTGCGACCCTTCTGCGAATTACTTGCGTCAATCAGCCACCCAGGTTTTGTTTTATCGGATCGAGAGCAGCGTGCCTAGAGACTGCACGATCAAC
>JAAZAI010000311.1 GCA_012514445.1 Lentisphaerota bacterium | reverse complement strand
CTGCTGGGCTTCGTCCTCGTGCGGGGCCTGCTCGCCGCGCCCGCCATCTCGCACCTCCTGCAGAAGTACCTGAACCTTCTCATGGGACCGCTGCTGATCCTCGTCGCGATGGTGCTGCTGGATCTTCTCGACTTCAAGCCCCGGCGCGGGGCCGCCGTGGGCGCCGGCATGCAGGCCCGCGTCGAAAAGGCCGGTCTGGCCGGCGCCTTCCTCCTGGGGTTCGTCTTCGCGCTGGCGATGTGCCCCGTCTCGGCCGCGATCTTCTTCGGCAGCCTCCTGCCGCTGGCCCTCCAGTCCGGCTCCAGCCTGCTCCTGCCGTCGGTGTACGGCATCGCGACGGGACTCCCGGTCCTCGCCTTCGCGCTGCTGCTCGCGTTCGGCGCGAACCGCGTGGGGCGCGCCTACGATCAGCTCGCGCGCTTCGAATGCTGGGCCCAACGCGTCACCGGCGCCGTCTTCCTCGCCGTCGGCCTCTACATGACCGTCGTCGCCACGCTTGGCGTGAAGGTCTGATCGCAATCGCCCCAGGCCGGTATCGTCGATCGAAACGTACTGCCTCGTGACGAACCCTTTTCCCGCGACCGGCGTTTATCAGGAACAACATGAACGGAAAAACCATCACAGCCTGTCTGACGGCATGCGCGGCCGCCGCACAGGTCTTGGCCCAGGACGCGCCCGCGGCGAAGAGCCGGTTCGACTTCGGAGGCGACATCCGCGCCCGCTACGAGTTCAAGGACAACTGGCCCGAGAAGGGCAAGGCGTCCGTCAGCGGCGCCTCGGAGGACTACCTGCGCTTCCGCACCCGCGTCTGGGGCGACGCCCGGCTCGCCGACGAGCTGTCCATCCGCCTCCGCCTCGCCAACGAGTTCCGCCAGTACCGCAACTCCCCGGACGACCACAAGCAGGAGTTCCCCGACGAGCTCTACGTCGACAACCTCTACGGCGCCTGGAAGGGCGAAGGCCTCACCGTCAAGGCCGGCCGCCAGGACGTCAAGCTCGGCGCCGGGCGCGTCGTCGCCGACGGCACGCCGGGCGACGGTTCGCGCTCGACGTTCTTCGACGCCGTCTCGGCGACGTTCGACATCGGCGGGAGAAGCGCCCTCCATCTGATCGGCACCTGGAACCACTACCGCAACGACCTCGCGGTCGGCGACACCGAGGGCAACCTCTACGACATGACGAAGATCAAGAGCGGCGACCCGTACTCCAAGATGGACGAAGGCGGCTTGATCGCCTACGCCACGATCGAGGAATGCGAAGACCTGCCCTTCGACCTCTACTGGATTTACAAGATCGAGGAGGACTTCGCCAGCAAGAAGGAACGGTATCCGGGCCGCGAGTTCCACACCGTCGGCTTCCGCCTGATGCCCGCGATCAACGACTGGCTCTCGGCCGAGGTCGAGGCCGCCTGGCAGTTCGGCGAAGTCGACGCCCAGGGCGCGCGCCTCAACGGCGAGACGGACGAGAAGACGGGCGAGGCCGTCGGGCAGCCCGCGATCAAGTCCCGCGACATCGGCGCCGCGATGCTCTACGCCGGCCTGACGGGCCAGGCGCGGGATCTGCCCTGGGCGCCGAGTCTGACGCTCGCCACGCTCTACCTGAGCGGCGACGAGGACAGCTACTACAAGACGAAGGAAGGCGGCACCGACAACGGCTGGAATCCGGTGTTCGGCCGCGAGACGATCGTCGGCAACATTCCCGAGGGGATGTACGACACCAGCCGCTGGTCCAACCTCGTCTATCCGCATGCCGAAATCGCCGTCAAGCCCGCGAAAGGCCACGGCGTCTCCGCCCAGCTCGGCCCCCTCTACGCGGCCGAGAAGGACAACGGCGCCACGGGGCGCCACCGGGGCTTCTTCACCAAGCTCAAATACGCCTTCCCGCTCCCGTCGGTCGGAGGCGTCGCGCTGGGGGGAGCCCTGGCCGGCGAGGTGCTCGACCATGGCGACTACTACGAGACCGACGAAGACGCCGCCACCTGGTTCCGCTTCGAAGTGACGGCCAAGTTCTAGGGTGCGATTCAACGATGTTGAACCGCACCCGGCGGCTCATCCCTTGAAGGCGGCGAGGAAGTCGGCGTTCGTGGCGGAGTCCTTGATCCGTCGGACCAGCAGTTCGACGGCCTCGGCGGGCGGGAGGCCGATCAGCGTCTTGCGAAGCTGCCGGACCTTCTCCATCTCCTCCGCTGACATGAGCAGTTCCTCCTTGCGAGTGCCGGACCGCTCGATGCTGATCGCCGGGAAGACGCGCCGTTCGGCGATCTGCCGATCCAGGCACAGCTCCATGTTGCCGGTGCCCTTGAACTCCTCGAAGACCACCTCGTCGAGGCGACTGCCGGTGTCCACGATGGCCGAGGCGATGATGGTCAGCGAGCCGCCGCCTTCGAAGCTGCGCGCCGAGCCGAAGAAGCGCTTCGGGCGCGTGAGCGCGTTCGCGTCGATCCCGCCGGAGAGCATCTTGCCGCCGTTGGGCTGGACCGCGTTGTAGGCGCGGGCGAGCCGCGTGAGCGAGTCGAGCAGGATCACGACGTCGCGGCCGCGCTCCACCTTGCGGCGCGCGATCTCGAGCACGACCTCGGCGACCTGGACGTGGCGCTCCGGACCTTCGTCGAACGTCGAAGAAAAGACCCTGGCCTTCGTGTTGCGCTTCATGTCCGTGACCTCCTCGGGCCGCTCGTCGATGAGCAGGATGACGAGCTCGGCCTCGGGGTGGTTATCGGAGATCGCGTTGGCGATCTTCTGCAGGATGATCGTCTTGCCCGCGCGCGGGGGCGAGACGATGAGGCCTCGCTGGCCAAAGCCGATGGGCGCGACCAGTTCGGCGACGCGCATCTCGGTCTCCTCGCGCGTGGTCTCGAGCCGGATGCGGCGTTCGGGATAGGTCGGCACGAGCGATTCGAACAGCGGCGCGCGCCGCGATTCAGAAGGCTCCACGCCGTTGACGGAGACCACGTCGGTGATGACGAAACGGCGTTCGCGCTGGTCCCGCGACGGCGGGCGCGTGGCGCCCTCGACGGCGTCGCCGGGGCGGAGGCCGAACCGGCGCACGACCTGCTGCGGCACCATGGGGTCCTCGGGGCAGGTCTGGTAGCTGGCCCAGGGGTTGCGCAGATAGCCGTGCCCTTCGGGGCCGATTTCGAGGACGCCCTCCCCGATCACCGCGCCGCCGCGGGCGGCATGGTTGCGGAGCAGGGCGAAGACGATGTCGTGCCGGGCGTGCGAGGCCAGCGTCTCGATGATCCCCTGCTGCTCGGCCATGGCGAGCAGCTCGGCGGGTTCGAGGCGCTGCAATTCGCTCATGCGCTGCGCGGGGAGGTCGGCGGCCGGAGCCGGGGGCGCGAAGCCCGGCTGCTCCGGAACGAAGCGCTGACGCTGGTTCATCCGCTGGCGCTCGCGGCGGTTCATGTGGCGCGGCTGCTGACCTTCGGCCAACGGCGGGGCGGACGGACGAGGGCCGGCATAGGGCCCCTGCGGGAAGCCGCCGCCGTTGCCGTTCATCCGCTTGGCGGGATTCTGCAGACGGCGCTGGAGGATGTAGTCGTTGCGGCTGAGCGGACGATCCGGGAACTCCACTGGACGGCGGTCGGCAGGCGCGGCCGCCGCAGGAGCCGGAGGCGGCGCGGCGATGTAGCTGTCCACGGCCTTCATGTCCGTCTTCAAGCGGCCGATGTCCTCGACGAAGGCCTTCGCGGCTTCGCGGCGGGCGCGGATGTCATCCTCGCTGATCTCGTCGGCGGGATGGCGCACCGTGTCCTCGTCGACGGGCTTGACGAACGCCGCGCGGGGGACGGAACTGGACGGCGCGACGGCCTCGGCGGCGCCGGGACGCGGAATCGTCCATTCGCTCGGCCGGTCGCGAG
>JAAZAI010000310.1 GCA_012514445.1 Lentisphaerota bacterium | reverse complement strand
TCCTGCGCCGCGTCTTCAGGCTCGACAAGCCCGTTTTGCGTGCACGCGCACACGTGACGGCTCGCGGCGTCTTCGAGCTTCATCTCAACGGGAGCCGCGTCGGGAAGGACTTCTTCGCGCCGGGGTGGACCGACTATGGCAGGCGGCTGCAGGTCTCGACCTACGATGTCACCAGCCTCCTTCGCGAAGGCGAGAACGTCCTGGGCTCGGTGCTGGGCGACGGCTGGTATGCCGGCCGCATCCGCGGACTTGGCCGGCGTTTCTGGTACGGCAGGCGTCTCTCGCTGCTCGTGCAGCTCGAGGTGGAGCATCCGGACGGCTCCCGCACCGTCGTTGCGGGAGACCGGAAGTGGAAGAGCGCCGCCGGGCCGATTCACGAAGCGGACTTCTACGACGGGGAAACCTACGATGCGCGACGCGAGATGCCCGGCTGGAGCGAGTCCGGATTCGACGATTCGGAATGGAAGCCGGTCGTCCTTTTCGGCGCTCCGACCGCCCTGCTGGTGTCGAGTCCATGCCCGCCGATCCGACGGCAGGAGGAACTCCCGGCGAAGTCCCTGAGCGAGCCGCTGCCCGGTGTCCACGTCTTCGATCTCGGGCAGAACATGACGGGTTTCGCGCGGGTGGCGCTTCGGCAGCGGCGCGGTCGCCGGATCGTCGTGCGTTTCGCCGAAATGCTCCAGGCGGACGGCACGCTCTACACGGCGAATCTCCGCACGGCGAAATGCACCGACACCTACATCTGCCGGGGCGGCGGGGAGGAATGCTTCGAGCCGCATTTCACCTTCCACGGGTTCAGATATGTGGAGTTGAGCGGACTCGCGGGAAAACCGCGACTGGACGACGTCGTCGGCGTCGTCCTCCATGCCGACATGTCGGAGACCGGACGCTTCTCCTGTTCCGACGAGCGGCTGAACCGTCTGCATCGCAACATCGTCTGGAGCCAGAAGGGGAACTTCCTCGGCATTCCGACGGACTGCCCGCAACGCGACGAGCGTCTCGGCTGGACGGGCGACGCCCAGATCTTCGCCCGGACGGCCTGCTGCAACTTCGACGTCGCCACCTTCTTCGCGAAGTGGTGTGTCGATCTCGACGATGCCCAACGCGCCGATGGCGCCTTCACCAACACCGCGCCGGACGTCTACGACGGCGCGGGAGGCGAGGCGGGATACGGAGATGCGGGCGTGATCGTCCCGTGGACGATCCACCTCTGCTATGGCGACACCCGGATACTGGAACGCCACTACGCGGCCATGGCCCGGTGGATCGGCTGGCGCGAGGCGAACAGCCCCGGACTGATCTGCCCGCATGCCTTCTGGGGCGATTGGCTGGCCATCGACGAGACCCCGCGCGATTTGATCGCAACGGCCTACTTCGTCCGTTCGGCGGATCTCATGGCGAAGACGGCGGCCGTGCTGGGACGCAAGGCGGACCGCCTACGGTACAGTCGTCTCGGCGCACGGATCCGGAAGGCGTTCAACCGGGCTTTCGTCATGCCGGGCGGTACCCTTGCGTGTGCCAGCCAGACGGCCTGCCTGCTGGCGCTGGGCTTCGACCTGCTCCCGCCCGTGAAACGCCAGCCCGTCCTCGAGCGGCTTGTGACGGACATCGCGGGGCGGGGCTTCCACCTGTCCACGGGATTTATCGGCACGCCGCTGCTGGCTCCGGTGCTTGCGCGTTTCGGTCGCGTCGACGTGGCGCTGCGACTGCTGACGCAGACCACGTGTCCGTCTTGGCTGTATCCGCTGCTCCAGGGCGCCACGACGACTTGGGAGCGCTGGAACAGCTTCACGCACGAGCACGGCTTTGGCGACGCGGGAATGAACTCGTTCAACCACTACGCCTACGGCGCCATCGGCGAATGGCTCTACGCCGGAGTCGCCGGAATCGATCTCGACCCCGAGGAGCCCGGGTACCGCCATGTCCTCTTCCGCCCTTGTCCGGGCGAGGGCATCGCATGGGCGGAAGGCCGCATCCTGTCGCGCTTCGGCTGGAACTCCTGCGCATGGCGAGTGGAAGACGGACGTCTGCGCGTCGAAGTGGTCGTGCCGCCCAATGCGCATGGCACGGTCTTCCTTCCCGGCCGGAATCCGAAGGCCGTCCGCTCCGGAACGCACCGTTTCGACGTTCGGATGCCGGTGCGCCCAGCGGAGGCGCATGGAGACTTTCCTTGAAATCCCAGACCACATCCGATGATTCGCTGGTTGTCCGGTTGAGGGCGAGGGGCGACGAGGAGGCCGTCCGGCTTCTCGTCGAACAGTCGGGGCGCGTCTTCTCTCCGCCGCCGCGCTCCAGTGCGGAAACCCGGCGGACGCCGAGGATCTCATGGTCGAGACGCTCCGGCGGGCCGTGCGCGACATCGGACGGTTCCGCGAGACGTCGTCGCTGTTCTCCTGGCTGTACGGCGCAAAAAAACATCGGTTCAACAGAGCCGACAACTGTGGAAGAAGCCAAGCAGGAGCTCAATACGCCTGCCGGTTCAAGCCAAAAAGGGGAGACTACAATGAACGCGAAGAACAACAACCTTGCGGCAAGTGCCGCAGCGATGCTGCTGGCGAGTGGTCTCGCGAGGGCGAATACGTTCACAGCCGTTTCAGGCAACGACTGGAACACGCCGGAGTACTGGAGCGGGGGCGTTCCAGTCGCTGAGCAGGATGTCGTCATCAATGGCGGCGTCATGCTCACCAATGCCACGCCGTTGCTGATCTCTTGCACCCTCAACGCGGGGGCCACCCAGACGTTCAACGGCTGGGACTCAGTTCTCAACGCCTCGGTTGTGACCATCAACGGCACGATGACGCACGCCCCGAACACGGATTCGGATGGCGCGGACGGCTGGACGCCGAACGCGCGCGTGAACATTGCCTGCGACACGTTGACGGTGTCGGCGGGCGGCAAGATTGACGTCACCGGCAAGGGCTTTGCCGGTAAAGTCGGCAATGCGGTCAATGGACTGCCTCCCAAAATCCGCATTGTTGACCAGGGGTGGAGCGCAAACCATATCGAATCCAGCACCATCCTTGAACCGATCCTGCGTCTCTACAAGCGCACGGGCGAGGCGCGATATCTGGCTTTCGCCCGCTACATAGTCGAAGTCGAAGGCGGTGCCAAGGACTTCAACGTCATTGAGGAGGCATTCGCCGGCAAACCTCCCGCGCAGATCGGAGGCCCCTATCCCAAGGCTTACGAAATGATGTCATTGTTCGAGGGGCTCCTCGAGTATTACCGTGTAACCGGAAACGAGCGATGGAAGCAGGCGGCGCTCAATCTGTATCGCAACATCCAGGAGAAGGAGATCACTCTCATCGGCAATGGGGGCGGCGACCAACCGCACTTTCCGAAACTTGGCGGCGAGGCTTGGGACAACACCGCGATTGAGCAAACCAACCCCGACATGGATCGCATGATGGAAACTTGTGTCGGCGTCACGTGGCTGAAGTTCTGCACCCATGTCAACCGCCTGACCGCTGATCCCACCGCCGTCGATGCCATCGAACGATATGTCTATAACGGCCTGATCGGAGCCATGCGTCCCGATGGAGCGGGATTCAGCTACGTCAATCGTCTGAATGGGCACAAGACCGTGACGAGCGGCTGGGGGTGGGAGTTCGAAGGCGTCCGGGTCACCTGCTGCAACCTTAACGGCCCCATGGGACTCGCCTTCCTCCCCCTCGTTGCCGTAATGAACTCCAAGTCAGGCCCCGTCATCAACCTCTACAATCCCGCAACCATCCGCGTCACGACGCCTGCCGGGCGGATCGTCGAAATCGCGATCGCCACCGACTACCCTCGCGACGGAGTCGTCCGACTTTCGTTGCGCCTGCCCATGCCCGAACGTTTCGTTCTGAGGTTGCGCATTCCCGCATGGAGCGCCCGCACGACGCTTGAGGTGGATGGAGAGGCCGTATCCGCCGTTCCTGGCACCTATGCCGCCGTTGAGCGGGAGTGGCAGACGCACGGCGACCTGCGCCTCGTACTCGACATGCGCTGCCGTCTAGTCGACGCGCCGCATGGAAGCGACAGGGCCGGGGACAACTTCCAGGCTCTCATCCGTGGCCCAATCGTGCTGGCACGCGATGAGAACATCGACCCTGCCTACGATCAACCCGTATCCTTCGTTGCGAAAGACGGGTTCGTCCAGATCGAATCCGTTGCTCCGACGCTTGCGGATACGCGTCTGCAATTCGAGGTGCCGACGACGGATGGCTCCATCCCGATGGTCGACTACGCCTCGGTCAACAATTGGAATGGAACCCACATCCAGACCTGGATGCCCAAGAGATGAATGAAAGTCCACTGCCGCGCTGGCGCGGCTTCAACCTGCTGGAGATGTTCTCCCCTTCGAGCAAGGGGGATTTCAGGGAGGACGATTTCCGCTGGATCGCCGACTGGGGGTTTGACTTCGTGCGTCTCCCGCTCTGCTATCTGCTGTGGACCGACGGACATTGGTCGAACGTGAAGGAGAAATGGCTGGCGAAGATCGACCGGGCCGTCGGGTTTGCTGACAAGCATGGGCTTCACCTCTGCCTCAACTTCCATCGCGCGCCGGGATACTGCATCGCGGAGGAGCCGATGGAGCCGTTCAACTTGTGGAAGGACAAGGAGGCCGAGGATGCGTTCTGCTTCCATTGGGAGCTTTTCGCCCGACGCTACAAGGGCGTGGACTCCACGGCGTTGAGCTTCAACTTGGTCAACGAACCGCATTTTCCCAGGGAGGATCGCATGACGCTCGCGGATCACGAACGCGTCGTGCGCCGCGCCGCCGCGGCGATCCGCGCGATCGATCCGAACCGCCTGATCGTCTCCGACGGCGTGAATGTCGGCACCGCGCCCAACCTCGCTCTGCTTGACCTGGGCATCGCCCAGAGCTGTCGCGCCTACGCGCCGATGGGGCTTTCGCACTACGGCGCCGAATGGACGCGCTCGTGGCTGCCAGCCGAGAAGCTGCGCCCCCCTGAATGGCCCGGTTCCGTCCAATCCTTGCGGGAGAACAAGCTCTGGGGCAGAACGGAGCTGGAGGCGTTCTTCAAGCCGTGGGTGGATCTTGCCGGACGGGGGATCGGCGTGCACTGCGGCGAGGGTGGCGCCTACAACAAGACCCCGCATGCCGTCGTGCTGCGGTGGTGGGAGGATGTCGCCGACATTCTCGGCCGGGCCGGCATCGGGTGGGCGCTCTGGAACTTCCGGGGGCCTTTCGGCGTACTGGACAGCGGTCGCGGCGACGTCCCCTACGTCGATTGGCATGGACACGCACTGGACGCCGAATTCCTGCGGCGGCTGCAAGCATCGTGAATGCTCGAACACGGGAGAGAGCCGAAATGATCCAAGACGCAT
>JAAZAI010000309.1 GCA_012514445.1 Lentisphaerota bacterium | reverse complement strand
GGTCCCACTTCTTGGACTCCTCATACATGCCTTCGTCGGTGAAGGCTCCGAGTGTCAGTCCGTCGAAAAACGACTTTGCGCCAACGCCCAAGAGATTGCCCCATGACGTTTTTACTTCAACCTCGGCATCAATCGCGGCCTTTTGCATTCGGTATCGTTGTATGTCCTCGGTGAGCAAAGTGATGGTGATAACTTGGTACAGGAATCCGAGCACGCTGACTGAAACGCCAATCCAAGCCAACTTGCGAATGTTCTCTCTCATATGGTTCCTTTCTTCTCCCAACAGTGTTGTTCTGCGTCACGCATATTGTGGGCGCGGCACCCGCCGACCTATCATATGCGTCAAAGAAATTGACATAAGTGCCTCGACTGCAACAAGCGGAAATCCTCATATTGACGCATATGATGACTCCTCCATGGAGACTTGATATGCGTCAAACACTGACTTGCATCACGCCGAAGCCGCTCAACACCTGTCTTTTGGCCGACCACGCTCAAAGCCCTCCGCTTCCGTCTGCCTCCCCACCGTCCGCATTGTGGACTCCGGGGATAGGATTTCTAGGTGAGAGAGACTATAGCCCCGTCTTTACGGATTCGTCAACAAGAAAAAGCTACCTTCGGAAATTCATTGCGAGTCGCTAGCCGCTAGTTTCACGGGATCGACGAAGCTTGCGACAAAGTTCGCGACAAAGATGCCCTGAACCTCGTCGTCGTGCGATTACGATTACGATTAGGATTAAGATTAGGATGCTACAGCCTACAGCCTGAACCCCTTGTGCATCGACAAAGCTCTCGCGACAAAGATTCCCTGAACCCCGAACCCTGCCCCTCACTCACCCCCAACCCCAAGGAGATCATCCCATGAACGACAACCAGCAACTGCTCGACGTGCTGACCCGCGAGGGCGTGCTCGTCGCGGTGAACGTCCGCTACTGGCGGGCGCGCAAGAAGCTCGACGCGCAGGACGTGGGGCTCGACCCCGACGACGTGACGGAACGCCTCATCAGCCTCGGCCACAAGCGGCTGCTGCCGCGCGAGGCGCTGGCGCAGTTCGCCCTGATCGAATCCCGGGCCCACGCCGTCGTCGACGCGGCCACGTTCCCGTTCCTCGGCGGCATCGGGCGCTTCCTGCCCAACCGCAAGCTCCGCGAAACCACCGTCCGGCTCCACGAGCTGGAGGCGGAGTTCGCGAAGGCCCGGCGATCCTTCGCCCGGCGCTACGAGACGCTGCGCAAGTCGGCCGTCGCGGAATGGCGCGAGGCGGCCTCGAAGCTCGTGCGCGACCCCGCGCGCGTCGTCGCCGCCATCGAGGCGGGGTTCCCGTCCGCCGACGGCCTCGACCGCTACTTCGGCTTCCAGACGAGCCTCTTCCAGATCCGGGTGCCGGAGAGCCTGGAGCCGGAGCTCGTCGCCGAGGGCGACCGGCAGGCGCTCGTCGAAGCCCGGCGGGAGGCGGCCCAACGCGCGTCGTCCCAGATCGCCGAGGGCGTGGACGCCTTCGTGCGCGACGCGGTGGCGAGCCTGCGCGAGCAGACCGCCACGCTCTGCGAGGAGATGCTCGCCTCCATGCGCGAGGCGAAGAGCGGCGTCCACCAGAAGACGCTCAACCGGCTCGTGGACTTCATCGACCGGTTCAAGCAGCTCAACTTCGCCGGGGACGCGGAGCTGGAGGCGCAGCTCGACCGCGCCCGCCGGGAGCTGCTCTCCCGCACCGCCGTGGAGTACCGCGACAGCGCCACGGCGCGGCGGCGTCTCGACGCGGGCATCCGCGACCTGGCCGACGAGGCCCGGCGGCTCGCCGCAAGCGACGCCACGCGCATCGTGGAACGCTTCGGCCAGATGGGCGTCCGCAAGATCACCTTCGCAGCCTAGGCGGCTGCGGAGTCGCTAGTCGCTAGTGGCTAGTCGCTAGTCACAGAGGGGTCGGGGTTCAGGGTTCAGGAGAAGACGAAATCTCCCGTTCCCCGAACCTCGGCCCGGCCGTTGCACGTACACGTACACGTAATCGTAATCGTACACGCCTGCCGCGCATTCGACAAAGCCCTTCGACAGGCTCAGGGCAAGCCCTTCGACAGGCTCAGGGCAAGCTCGCAACAAAGTTTCCCCGAGCACTCGTCGTCGTGCGATTACGATTACGATTAGGATTCCCTGAACCCTAGCACCTAGCACCTAGCCCCTAGTACCTAGTACCTGGCCCCTGAACCCTCTCTCTCCCTGAACCCTCAAACCACTCGAAAGGATCGTCGACATGTCACACTTCACCACCATCGAAACGCAGATTCGCGACATCGCGGCGCTCAAGGCCGCC
>JAAZAI010000308.1 GCA_012514445.1 Lentisphaerota bacterium | reverse complement strand
TGGCAGGCGCCCAACACGGAATTCACCCGGAGCTTCGGCCTTTTCGAGACGACCACTTTCGAGTCCGATCTCGACGACTTCCCGCCTTCGACAATGGAATCGGCCGGCTTCCTGCCCTTCGAGACGGGCACAACCGCGTCCGACGTCAACATGCTTTCGTCCACCTATCTCAACGGCATCAAGGTCGACAAGGCCTGGGTGGTCGAGGAGCGTGAACGTGCGACGCCTGCGGTGCTTTCATCCACGGTCAAGAACCGCGCCCTCAAGCTCTCGGCCAATCCGAACTATCTTGGTTCGATCGAGACGACGTCGGCAACCGGATCCTCTGGACGCGACACCTTGACCTTGCGCGTCCGTGCGTCGGTGGACGACAACTACGTGGCCATATACCGCGAAGGCCACAGCTTTGCCAATTACATCTTCAAGGCCAACGTCACGGTGAACTCGATGTCTGACGACGAGGCGTCCGTTTCGATTTACGGGTATTACCAGGACGAGTGGAACTACATCGAGGGACGACTGATACAGAAATCGACACTTACGAGCGGGAGCGCGAATTCCTCATACACGTTCACGGCGGAAATCCGCCAATTGAAGGACGGTGTGGAGAGCATCCTGAAAACCGGAAATATCACGTCCGGATACGACCCGAGGCGGCTTGACAACGGTACGTGGAACCTCGGGCTGAAGATATCCTCCACAGCCGGGACGGTCGATTTCACTGTTCAGAAAAATGGCACGGGTACCGTCTACTCTTTGAGCAATTCGTTTACGCTCTCTGCCTCCGTTCCTGACGGCGGCACCGTGGCCGTGAACGCCCGCGACGCAGCCGCCACCTTCGAAGTGAGCATGACGGACATTTCCAGCAATCCCGTCGCGGAGGTCGCCAATTCGGCGGCCGCAGCGTGGCATCTGGGCGGCAGGCTCACCGCCGCTTCGGCCAATCGCTGGACGTTTGCTCCGACGCCGGCGAAGCTCACCCGCGTGATTCCCGCCGTGAAGTACCGCGTCAACGTCTACCGCGACGGCATCGGCAACAACAACGCCGTGGCGCCGGTGCCGACCTCGACCGAGGACTGGGATCAGGACTGGGACGACATCGGCTCAGAGGACGTCGAGCGCACCACCAGCTCGCTCGCCTGGCAGAACGTCACGATTCCCATGCACCTCTGGGACGACGTCTTCATCCAGATCAAGCCCACGGGCACCGACGGCGCCCTCGTGGTCGACGATTTGAACGTGTACGATTGGCGCGGCCTGACCCTCTACGACGACCAGCTCAGCGAAAACGACCCGTTCGAGGAACTGCCCTGGAAGGCGACCTACGCCGTCCGTTCGAACGTCGATGGCAGCGTGATGTACGAGCTCAACCGCACTCGCGCGAATCCCGACGAGAACCAGATGATCGTCAGCCCGCTGCTCGAGGACGGCATCGGCGACCTGCTCTTCAACTACCGCGTGCCGACGGGCAACGTGAAGTTCTCCGTCCAGACGCTCCGGAGCAACGGCGCAGTCGACAGGACGCTGCTGACGACGAACGTCCTGGCCGGGGCGACAACCGAGCGCATGTACGTCGCCGCCCTGACCAACATGACCGGGCGCTTCCGCGTCATCGTCGATCCGGTCGCCAGTTCGGCGGATGGCGTGCTCTACATCGACAATCTCAAGGCGACCGACTACCCGGACGTCGGCGACACGTCGTGGGAGGCGTACAACTTGCTCATCTCGACCTACGACTGGAACCCCGAGATCAAGTTCGACGGCGCGGCCAACACCGACTTCCGCAGCGCGACGGTCAACGACAGCTACACGAACAACACGCCGCTCGGAGTCTCTTACGACACGGACGAGCCCTTCCTGCAGTCGCCGAAGATCGAAACCGGCATCGGAGAGGTCAGTTTCTGGTATCGGCGCTATCCCGGCGCGACGAAGCCCGGGAAAATCTATCTGAGGGCCGCCAAAGTCGAGACGGACTTCGACAACAACCCCGGAGCCGTCATCACGCTCGGCGTGGCGGATCTCAATCCGGCCTCCGGAACCTATCCCTCGCAGGTCGCCTGTCTGGAAGACATCACCAACGTCACGTCCGACGTCTGGGCCTATTTCAGCGTGGAATTCTACAAGGCCGATTACAAGATCCTGCGTTTTTACGGCGACACGGAGACGGGGGCCCGCACGATGCTCGACAACATCATCGTGACGGAGCCGGTCCGCTCCTCGATCGACATAGAGTCCGTCGAGCTGATTCCCGCGATCCCCCTCTACACGGACGACGTCGGCGTTCGCGTGAACCTGGCGAATCCGCGCATGAATCCGAGCAACATCAAGGTCTACCTGCTCTACACGGTGGGCACCAACCAGTGGGGGCGCGAAAACTGGTCGGGCAGCGCGGCATCCGTCGAACTCGAGAAAGACCCCGAGGACGCCTACCTGTTCTCCGCCACCAACGCCATCCCGAAGCTGCCGATCGACACGGTCGTCCAGTACTCGGTGAAGGTTACCTATGAGGGGATTTTCCCGGAAGACGTCTACTACGGCGATGATTTCGTCAATCCGACATGGTATGAGCCCATCGACTTGAACGAACAGTATGCGGCGGACGGGAAATCCGCCTACTACTACGTGTTCTCGGTCGGAACGAACGTCGTGTTCATCAACGAATACCTTCCCTACGCCTATTCCTTCGGGGCCTACTACGGTTTCGACGAGCAATATGTGGAGCTGATCGGCGTGGACAAGGGGAACGTGGCGAACTGGCGGCTCGAGCACGTGAAGGTCGAATCCAGCACCTATCAGGATGACATCTGGTGGACGAACGTCCTGAAGCCCGGCGCCAAATTCGAGTCGCGCTTCGTCAGCGGTTCGCAGGAGCCTACGGGGAAAGGGTGGGGCTTCTTCACCCTCGGCTGCTCTGGCGTCAACACGTCCAACATCAACTTCGGCGCGGTCTCCCCGAACCCCATCATCGTGGACCAGGAGTTGTTCCCGTCGTACCTCTATTTGCCAGATTATACGGGTTTCACCCCAGGATATGAAAGCTACGGCATGGGCGTGCCCGGCGCACTTTGCCTGCGGCGCAGCATGGGCGCCTACGTGCATCGGGTCGTCTGGGGAGACGCCACAACCGTGAATCCGCTCGTCGAGCGCGGTTACACCTATTGTGGGAACCGCGGTACCGCGGCCACCGCCCGTCGGCGCGCGTTCATGTGGGCCGACAACGCTGATCAGATCAACCCTGCGCTCGCCTGGGTGCTCCTGTCCTCGTCGCTCTATTCGCCGGGCTATTACAATGACGGTCAGGCGGAACTCATCTGGACGGTCGAACCCGCCGAAGAGGACGAGCCCACGGTCAATCCGCAAATCGGCCAGCCGCAGATCACCTCGATCACGGTCGGCGAGACGGCCGCCACCGTCGTCTTCGACGTCTGGACGATCAACGATGTCGCGCTGACCCCGCAGGATTCCTTCACCTGGTACATCGAGACTTCGGAGGATCCGACGTTTGCCGATCCCACGGCCTACGAGATCACCACGGACATCAGCGCGCCTTCGGACGGCTCGCCCAGTTCCTATTCGGTCAACGTGGACTTCGGAGTTCCGGCTTCGCAGAGCTTGTTCTATCGGATCAAGGCCGTCCATCCATAGCCGGGACCATTTCAACTCGGTTGAAGCAGCCTAGGAGCCAGGAGTCGACGTTCTGAATCCTGGCTCCTCGCTTTCCTTCAGAGATCCCTTAAGCCGTCGTTCTTTCGTTACGCCTTTGCCATGAACCCGAAACTCGCCAAATGGGAGACTCGTCTCCACAAACTCGTCCGCGAGATCGACCACCATCTCGAGAACCGATACGGAGACGTCTGGCCCCTGCACCCTTCGCGTCCGAAACGCGGTGCCGCCGCCAATCCGCAGTACGACGGACTCTTTCGCGTCACTGCGGCTTTCTCCGCCGGCTATGGATCGCATCTCGGCCCCGGGTACATCGTCCAAATAGAAATCGTCACGCTCTCCAAGGTTCCGGCGGACATTCGCGAGAAAATCGAACAGGAGGCCGTCGACATGCTCCGCGCCGGACTTCCCGAGGCCTTTCCCGGGCGCGAGCTGTCCGTGGAGCGCGACGGCCCCGTGTTCAAGATTTTCGGGGATTTGTCGATCGACTGATCGCCCGATTGGAGGCCATGGCCCTGACGGTCAGACTTCCGGATCTGGATAGTAGACGACGTCGCCCCGGCTGTTCGACAAATAGGTCCCCTTGTCGTCGGCGCGCAAGATGCCATCCGGGAGGAGTTCGATTTTGCCGCCAGGTCCCGGGGTGTCGACGGCGAAGTTGGGTATAGCCATGCCGCTGAGACGGCCGCGCAGATGCTTCATGATGCGAAGCCCCGTTGCAAGGGGCGTGCGCAGATGCTCGATGCCGTTCACCAGATCGCACTGGAGGAGATAGTATGGCCGTATACGGGTG
>JAAZAI010000307.1 GCA_012514445.1 Lentisphaerota bacterium | reverse complement strand
GCAAGGTGGGGTTGGCGCCCCGCCTGCCCAACGGGAATGGCGCCGACTATCTCTCCGCGCCCGACCACTCCTCGCTCGAAGGGATGGGCAAGCTCACCCTCGAGGCATGGATGTACGACGAGTTGAATGACACCAGCGCGCGCGCCCTCATCTCGAAGCGTGTGAACTACAACTCCCAGATCTCCTACTTCCTGTACAAGAACGGCACCAGCGGGAACCTCTACTTCTACATCGGCAACGCCGGCGGCGGTAGCGGCAATGGCAGCGAGTTCGCGGGCACCACGACCGCCGCCAACACCTGGTACCACGCGGCCGCCACCTTCGACAAGGATCTGCCGAGCAACCGCATGAAGGTCTACCTCGATGGCGTGTACAAGAGCGCGCAGACGGGTCCCTCGACCGCCGTCCCAGTGACGACTAGTCCTCTCTATCTGGGCGTCATGAACAGCAGCTATGCGACATCCTTGAAGGGCAAGCTCGATGAAGTGCGCATATCCAACACCGCCCGCTCGGCCGACTGGCTCGCCGTCGATCCGCTGAAGGACGAGTCCCGGACGGCCGAGACGCCATCGGATTTCGGCGGCGCGTTTCTTTCGCTCCGCAACGGAATTCATAATTGCGTCGTTTTCTAATAATTGGCTTCTGTTCTGGAAAAGCGTCGCCCTGACTGGGCGTCAAGAGGAAAGCACCATGAAAAAAACGTCGATTCTCTCAAAGATGACTTCAGCCCTTGTCGGCTGGTCTCTCGGCCTCGTCTGCGCCACAACCGCCTCGGCGGCCGTGCCGACGGACTTTGCCAAGGGCCTTGAAATTACTTCGGCGGTGCCGACCGGTGGCGCGACGCTGACGAACTTTCCCGTGCTCGTGCGCCTCGGCACGTCCATCTCGGGATTCTCCTACGACGACTTCCAGCTCGAAGGCGGCGGTGACCTCATGTTCACGGACGACAACGGCACGCCCCTCGCTCACGAGGTGGACACGTGGAATGCGAACGGCACGTCGCTCGTGTGGGTCAAGGTCCCCGAGCTGACGCAAGGCTCGAAGATCCACGCCTATTACGGCAACGGCGTCGATCCCGGCGCGACGGCTTCCGACGCGTGGAACGGTTACGCAGGCGTGTGGCATCTCGGTGAAGACAACGGCACGGCCTACGACGCGACCGCGAACAATCTGAACGGTACGCCCAGCGGTTCGAAGGCCGCCTCGATGGTGTCCTACGCGAACGGTGCCGTCGGCAAGGCCCGTGTCAACTTCGCCGACAAGTCGTACCTCTCCATTCCGAACTACAATACGCTTGGACTCGGCGGCACGTTCACGATTTCCGGCTGGTTCCTCGCCAACTCGGTCAGCGGCTATCCCCGCCTGTTCTCCAGAAAGCGCGAATACGCAGCCAACGACGGCTGGGAAATCGAGATGAGCAGCAGCTCGAAGGTCAAAGCCTCCGCACGCGGCGCAGGCGGCACGTCTGTGACCGTCAACATGCCCGACATCACGGCCAACTGGCTGCATCTCGCCTTGGTCTACAATGGCACCACGCTTTCCTGCTACACGAACGGTGCCCTGAGCGCCTCCGGCATGATCGGCGCCGCGACGGACAACGGCTATCCGCTTTCCTTCGGTTGCGACTCGGACGGGAGCGAATCGGCTTTCAACGGGCAGTACGACGAAATCCGTCTCGTTGACGGTGTGGCAACGCCGATCTGGGTGGCCGCCGAATACGCCGTCGCCGCGAACCCCGGCGCCTTGTCGTACGGCGTGGCGGCGGATCTCGACGAGACCGCCCCCAAGTTCGCCACGCCGACGATCGTGAAAAACGGAGACGGCACCTTCTCCGTGTCCGTCTCCCTCACCGACGGCGAAGGCGACCTCTACGTGCTCTACAACGACTCGGTCACGAACGCGCTCTCCAACGGCTATGTCCAGGCACCGCAGTCCTATACCGACACCCCCTCGAACCTCGCCACCAACACGTGCTACGCCTATGCCGCCTTCGGCACGAACGCGAACGGAACCGCCGTGACGAAATCCGGCGCCGGCGCGTTTCTCACCGGCGAAGTCTCCGTGGAGAAGACGGCGGACGCCGACGAGTATGGCCTGGTCGCAGGATCATTCATCTTTTCCCGTCCGGCGAACGACGAGGCCCGTCTCCACGACCTCGCCGTCGCCTACACCGTATCCGGCACCGCCATCGCCGGACAGAACTATGTGGACGATCTTTCGGGCACGCTGGTCATTCCCGCCGGCGAGGCCTCCGCGAGCCTCGAGGTGACACCCCTTATCGACGCCTCGGTGTCCGAGGACACGACGCTCGTGCTCACGATCTCCGACGGCTTGTACTTTCTCGGCACGGCCTCGGCCACCATGACCGTCAAGAACCTCGCCGCGCCGGCAGGCTACAACACTTGGGTCGCCGCGGCGGCCGGCAAGGCGTCCGTCGCGCAAAACTGGTCTGAAGGACGCGTGCCGAATTCCACGGACAACATCCTCCTCGACGGCCGCTTCTCCACCGCCGCGATGGAGTGGGACGGCGGCGTCAACGGACTGTCCGACACCGTCGCCTCCTGGACGCAGGCCGCCGACTACACGGGGACCGTCACGTTCGACACGACCTATCCGACAGCCGCCACGGTCTTCACCAACTTCACCGTCACCGGCGATGCGCAGATCCTTGC
>JAAZAI010000306.1 GCA_012514445.1 Lentisphaerota bacterium | reverse complement strand
GCTGACGCTTGAACTCGCGCATCCAGACCGCATCTCCGGCGTCCGCGTCCGGGGACAGCCCGTTTTGCTGAAACAGTCCGTCCGCGGCACCGTCTATTTCAAAGCCACCGTGGGAAGCACCATCACGCTGCTGCGGCGCTCGGAACAATAAAACGCCGGATTCCGGCGTTTACAGAGCCGGAGACGCTGTGGTATGATTCAAGGCATGAAAGCTTTGCTGGCGCAGTTTCCGGCCCTCAAGCCGGCAAGGGACGACCGCCGCGGCCAGGCCATGGTCGAGTACATGCTGGCGGTGGTGGTCGTGATCGGCCTGCTCGTCGCGATGGCCTATCTCCTCTACGCCTTGAAGCAGAACGGCAACCGGGTGCTGGATCTGGTCGCCTCCGAATATCCATGAACCGCCTGTGCGCGGGGAAAAGGAGCAATCCGATGAAAATGCAGTTGGACAAGTCCCGTCAAGGCCAGGCCATGGTCGAGTACATCATCATCGTCGTGGTCATCGCGGTCGCCGCCCTCGTGGTGTTCGGCCTCTTCGGCGACACGATCAAGAAGAAGATGAGCGGCGCGGTCTCCGCGCTCGACGAGGATCTGGGCTCGGATGCCCAGACGGAGGCGGGCAAGTCCTCCGCCGACACGCTGCGCAACCTCGAAGCCGACGGCACGGGCAACTGATCCCGCCGCCGGCCGGGGCGTGGAGCCATGCACGGGCTGAAACCCAGACGCGGAGACGTCGCGGCGCCCTCGACGCGCCTTTCCGGAGCTTCGCGTTCCGGGCAGGCGGCGCTCGAGACGTTCATCGTCGTGCTCGTCGTCTGCGTGCTGCTCTTCGGGCTGCTGCAGACGGCCGTCGTCTTCAGCGGCCGCGAGGTGCTCCACCACGCGGCGGCGCGCGCCGCGCGCGCCCGGGCCGTGGGCTTCAACGACTGGATGGCGTTCAAGGCGATGCGCGTCGCCTCCATCCCGAATTCCGGCAGGATGCTCGAACCGGCGTTCACGCCGCTGCAGGCGTCCACGCCCTTCGGCGGCAATCCGTCGCCCGGCGCGGCCTGGGACGCGGCGATGGCCGCCGTGCCGGGGATGTCGGCGCGGGCCGCGCTGGAGCGGGTGCGCGTCCCGGCGTACCTCGCCTCCGACAACCATGCGCGGGCCGGCTACGTGCTCGACTACGCGGAATGGCAGCGCGGCTCGTTCCAGGAGAGCGAGCGAGCGTCCGCCTTCGGCATGGGCACGCTGCGCTACCGCGTCGAGCAGGACTTCCCGCTGACGATGCCGTTCAGTTCGTTCGTCTTCCCCTTCGCGCGGACTGACGCCGACGGCAACGGCCGCGTCTTGATCTCGGGCGAGGCCGAGGCCGGCCAGCACGCCTCCCTCTATCTGGAACCCTGAAACCCATGCGGAAAACTTCGTCAGCCGCCGCCGCGCGCGCCCCGCGACCCCGCGCGGAGCGCGTCTTCTCGGGCCGCGGAGGCCAGGCGATCCTCTTCACGGCGATGGCGCTGGTGATTCTCCTGTTCGCGGCGCTCTGGATGGCGGACGTCCACCGCATCGTCTTCGTCAAGGACCGCAGCCAGAACGCCGGCGACGCCGCCGCGCTGGCCGGGGCGCGCTGGCAGGCCACCTCCCTGAACTTGATCGGCGAGCTCAACCTGATGCACGCCGTCGCCCTGGCTGCCGGCGCGGCGAACGCCGTCGACGTCATCACCAATACGCAGCTCCGACTCTGCTTCACAGGGCCGATGACCGGCGTGGCGGCGGCGCAGCAGGGCGCCAAGCTCAACGGCATGTACGTCAACGAGGACTTCACGGACTTCGTCCGCGAGCACGCCGACGACGTCCGTCGCCAGTACGGGGCCAGTGTCGGTGGAACCACCGCGCTGCCCGAGCCCTGGCCCGGCGCGTGGGACGAGTACGCCGACATGCTCGACGCGATCGCCGACGACGGCGTCGCCGCCGGCGTCGACAACGCGACGTTCTACACCGATCCCGCGGGCGCGCACCTTCTGCTGGACATGGCGTTCTACGATGCCGTCGCCGGTCGCGACTGGTGCTGGTTCTATCGTTCGCAACCCTCCCTCCTCGAGGACTACGTGGACTACCATGGGTGGCCCGGCATCCCCCCGGCGCCCACGACGGGTTTTACGACGTGTGAGCTCCTCGGTCTCTGGCTGACGCCGCAGACGCGCCGTTTCGGCAACGTGCTCGCCTCGGGACAGGTCGAGGCGGAGGCCGCGGACGCCGGGATGGCGCTCCCGTCGCCGGTCGATCCGGCCGTGCAGGACGCCGTGCAGGTCTGGTTCTTCTACAGCATGGGGCGCTGGGGCACGTGGAACGCTCTCGACGACCCCTTCCCGGTGGTGGGGGACGTGAAGGAGCAGTACGACTACGTCGGGGCGGATTCCGTGATGCGCGTCGAGGCGGGCATCACGCGCTTCACGTCCGACGGCGGGACCGAGGCGGACGACACGATCCTGTGGACGGGCGCGGCGAAGCCCTTCGGCCACCTGGAGATGGACGGCCGCGCCGTGCGGCCCAACGAGACGCATCTCGTGTTGCCGGCGTTCCGGGAAGTCCGCCTGATCCCGGTGGACGGTTCGACGGCCTCTTCGGCGGGCAGCTTCAACCTCGCCTGGCGCCGCCACTGCACGGAGCATCTGTCCCGGTATCTGGACAATGGACCGATTCCGAACGCCTCCTGTCGCTACTGCCGCAATCTCTTCACCTGGGAGCAACCGGCGTTTCGCCAGAGCGGCGTCGCCTGGTTGAGCACCAACAGTTGGCAATGCACCATCGCGCCTTCCGGCGGCGGCGGGCCCGGCGGCGGCACGCGCCGCGCCCACTAATCCCATTCTCGATCTGGCGGCGGACTTGAAAAGTCAGGCGCAAGCGGCGAGGCGGCGGAGGCCCTTCCTGATTTCATGAGTTCCTGATTGTCTTTTTTTGGACAGGATTACAGGATTGACAGGATTGGCCCGGGTTCCGCTGTCTACCGAAAGGCAGACGAACCATCCGCACACGTTGAACCCGTTGTGCTCCCCTTGATTCATGACGTTATTTTACATCTTGCGTCGACACTGTTCAACTGAGAATTCAGCCAGGTGCTTCGAGAGTTTTTTTTCCGCGAATCTCCGCGAATGGAAGGCGTTTTTCCCGGGCGATGCCCGTCGCTGATCGCTGAAAACAGCCTTCCCCCGGTGATGGCGAAAGGAGAATGCCCAGAGCGCTGCGGAGGGAATGTTTAGTGATTAACGACGGCCGAAGGCCGGAAACATTCACTCCGCTTCGCGGAGATTCGTGGGAAGAAAGGGACATGGCGACCTGCCGTCCCAGGGCGTCGTATTCACGCGAGGAGACGATGCCCGCCGAGGTGCAGTTGGTGAGGCTCAGGCCGCACACGGAAATCGAGTAGGCAGGCAGCGTGGAGTCGGGCGTGGTTGTGACCGAGGCCGCGGCATGCGCGCCGCGGTTGAGGTAAGACTTGCGCGTGCTGGCGTTGCCAAGGGCGTCGATGGAGACGGACTCGGAGACAAGCGCGGACGCGCCGATGACCGTCGATTCCGTTCCCCCGAGACCGGAGGCTGTGCAGAGGCTATGCAACGATGTACCAGAAGTAACTTCGTTAAAAATCATACCAATTTGACTCAAGCGTGGCCTTGCCTATATTGCCTTGGAAGTCGGGGCTTACGGTGTAAGGGATGGTAATTAGGTAAAACCCATTGCTCTCCGAGGCGATTAGGGAAGGCGAACTTTCCCATAT
>JAAZAI010000006.1 GCA_012514445.1 Lentisphaerota bacterium | reverse complement strand
TCGAACGGATCCGGGGGAGGATGTAGGGCGGCTCAGGGAATTGGGGCCGCCGCTGGGCGCAACATCATCGGCCTGCCGTGGGAGGTCGGTCCAAATTGTCCTGGACTGGCCGAGGGCCTTTGATCCCGCCAAATGCCGCAAAGCAGGAATTCTTGTGAAGCACTTCGACGGAAGTGAACCCGACGCGGCGCAGCAGATCAAGCTGAAACGTCAACGGTCGCGGCGAATCCTCCTTGTCGATGTAGTCGAAGACCCGCTGTTGATAGTCGATGCCGCCGAGGAATTCCAGATACGCTCCGTAGCGCTTCCACATCATCGCCAGGATTTCGGGGCTTTCCTGGGTGACCAGATCGGTAATCCAGACACTCCCTCCCGGCCGCAGAACCCTGTGGATTTTGCGAAAAGCCGAGACCCAGTCCTCGTCGTCGCGAAAATGGTGAAGAACCGCGGCGGCCATGACGACGTCGTAGGCCGAATCCTCAAGTGGCAGGCTCCGGAAATCGCCTTCGAGAAGACGAACTTCGCCGCTTGTCGCCTCCAAGACGCGCTGGCGTGCACGCTCAAGCATCGGGCGGCTCAAATCGCAGAGGTCGCAGGCGAAGCTCTTGCCGTAGGATTTTGCGAGACGGAGGGTATTATTACCAGCCCCGCAACCGATGTCCAGAACCCTGTTGATCTCGGGTGTGGCTGCGATCGCGGCCTCCGTGATCAGCTCCATGGCCAGCGGGGCGTCAATGGTAGCGGTCTGTCCGGTTTCGAGATTGGAGAAACGCTCCACATCCGCATCGAACCGGGCTTTGATTTCATTAATTGAGGACTTCTTCGACAAAGGCGTCTTCATGGTTGAGAGCGACTCCTTCAATCAGTATGGTTCCTGCTTGTTGCAGCCCCTATGGTTCGTTGCGAATGCCTCGGCATTGGGGATATTTGGAGCAGCCCCAGAACCGATTGCCGGCGTTGGCGCCCTTTGCGGCCGTTCGCAGCACCATCGGAGCGGCGCATTGCGGACAGGCTGGAGGCGTGTCGGCCACGTTCACGGGGGACGCTTCAACCGGTGGCGGAGTCGGCGTAGACGCTGGAACGGGAATCGCCGGAGACGCTGCGCGATAGCCGTCCTTCTCCTCGACGATCTCGCGGACATGCGCGACATGGGACCGCGTGTTCGAGTAGGTATTGCCGATTCGTCCTCCGTCGAGGCGTGACATGGCGGCCTGTAGCACGTCTGGCGAAATGACGGGGGTCTGGTGCCTTCTGATGAAGTCGATGAGCTCGCGTCCGTTGGTCACGAGCGCTTCGGGGAGGCTCTCCCGCGTCTTCATGCTGCAGTTGCCGATGAAGACGATGACGTGAATCAGGTGACGCTCGTCGAGGCCGGTCAGCTCCGCCAGGCACTTGATGTGCTTGTAGTTCTGGCGAAAGGGGTTCTGGAACTTGTGCTTGCTGCGGTAGATCGTCTGCGTCCACATCGCGCTATTGGCGTCGCCGAAGATCCAGCCCTTCATGTTCTTGGTCTCGATGACGAACACGCCGAAAGCCGAGAACACCACGTGGTCGATTTGCGTCGTGCCTCCCGCCTGATCCGGGATCATCACATTGTGGACGACTCGGTAGCAGGCGGGATCGAGGCGGTTGTTCAGAATCCGCGCGACAAACCATTCGCCGAACTTGCCCTTGAACCACGGCGTCTTCAGAACCGAGACGACGACGAAGATCGCCATCATCAGCCAGAAAGACGAACTGTGGAGCATCGACGAAACTATTGTGTTCAGCATGTTGGAAACGGCATCTTGCATGGGTATTGCATCCATATTGCGGGAACCAGAACGAGGCTAGAAGAGGACGTCGGCGGCGAGACGGGGCTGGCGCTAGTCGTTAGTGGCTAGTCGCTAGTCCTGAACCCTTTCGAGTCGACAAAGCGACAAAGCTCTCGCGACAAAGTTGTTTCCCGAACCCTTGGCATGCATGACGAGTATGCGCTAACTCTCGGCGAGCGGAGCGCCGTCGGGTTAAGTTTTGTTCCTCATTTCGTCGTGCCCTGCAGCGCCGCGGGCGCCTCGATCACCTGAACTGCGGGCGAGGGCGGAACGTATCCGTGCGTCGAGCCCTGAAACCACGCGATGCGTTTTCTGCACTTGAGGTTGTTGTAGAGAACGGCGAGCCCGGAGGGCGGGCAGGTGTAGTCGCCGAGACCAGCCCGGCTGATGTTCACATAACAGCCGGCGGGCACGTGCCTGGCGTGGTTCACGGGATCGAAATAGTCGAGGGCGGGCTGGTACCCCGGCCTCCATCCGCCGATGCGCCCAGCGGTTATCCCTCCGAGGTCGCAGCACCAAGTCACGACCGGCTCCGCGTAGGTGAGTCCGGGCACAAGGGAGGCCGCCCACATCGTCTGGAGGCCGCCCTGGCTGCCTCCGTCGGCGCGCAACCCTGTCCCGTCCCACTCGGGCAGCGATTTGAGAAAGTCGAAGGCGCGCATCACACGGAACGTCATGCCCATGAAATAGGCCGTCTTCGGGTCGGAGTTCTCCTCATGGTCGAATGCGTAGAGGGGTCCGTTTTTCCTGGCTGATTTCCCGAATTCGTCGTAATACGCCTTGTCGCGCCCGAGTTCGTAGCCGTGGGCGAAGACATGGAGGTTGATCCAGCCGCCGAGGTGGCTCGTGGACGGCGCCGGCACATTATAGCTGTATCCGTCGAACCACGCGCGCGCCGGATACCGCTTCGAGGGCGAGGCGTCGGCGGGCATCGTCATATATCCGGTCATCGGACGCGGGCCGGCGCAGTCGGTGCGCACCTGAAACAAGCGGAACTCCGCCGGATTGGGGCTGGGAAGCTCCTTGATTTCGGAATTGAGCGGCACGGCGTCAAGCTCGGCTCTGCGGGCGGCCCAGAACGCGTCGAAGTCCGCCGGAGGAGGCACGGCCTGCTCGAGTTCATCGGGCGACGCTCCCGCGCCGCCGTCGAACTCCGCCTTCTGGACGTTGACGCCGTTGCTGTAGCAGACAATCGTCTGAAGGGCAGCGTCCTTGATCCATGCCTGGACGTGGACGAATCCGGGACTGTCTATCGACGTCTCCACGACGCCCTCCGTCCTGGACGGAAACTCGCCTGTCTCGGTTTTGCCGTCGTCGCCGGTGCGCCGCCAAGTTATTTTCGCGTCCTCCGGGACGAGCGCCGGATCCGACGCCTTGATCACGAACGTCATCTTCTCGCCCGGCTTGTAGAAGAACTTGTTGTCGGGATTGCCGCCGATGAGGCGCAGCCCCTCGACGAATGTCTCCGCGCCGGCGAAAGACGCGAACGCCGCTACGGCAATGAAAACCGCAGGCGCGGTCTTTGACAAAATGCTTCTCTTCATGGTGTTTTAGGCAATCGCCATTTTACAAGATTTGTTAGCGGTGCTGTCTACTCGTACCAAATGGCCCTCGCTTGTGTCAATGGAAAAGGATTTCGCCCACACATGAATCGCGATCGCACAGGAACAATTCGGCTTGCCTTGGCGGATCGATTACCCTACGCTTTCATTCGAACTGGCCCCTTCAGATCAAGACCCCAACATCGACCCCTGAGAAAAATGAACAAACAGTCCCTCTGCGGAAACTGGGAGCTGATCGAGCTTCCGATCTCCGCCAACGGAACCTCCTTTCCCGAAGCCTCCGCCGCCACGCCGCTCTGCACGGCGTCCGTCCCCGGGGACGTATCGGCCGATCTCTTCCACGCGGGATTGCTTCCCGACCCGATGCGCGGCGTCAACTTCCGCCAGGCGGACGCGCGCGTCAGCGGCTCTTCCTGGTGGTTCCGGAAGACCTTCGATGCCGACGTGTCGCTTCCGGAATCGATCAGCGTGACGCATCCCGCGTTTCGGGCCATGCTTTCGCTTGACGGACTCGACGTCGAGGCGGACATCTGGCTGAACGGAACGTTTCTCGGCCATCAGGCCGACGCCTTCTTCCCCTTTGAGATGGACGTCGCCCACGTCCTCCGCCAGACGGCGAACCAGCTTGTCGTCCGCCTCACCACCGGCGAGGAGCGCGTCAAGGGGATCACGGACAATCCATTCCTCTCCTGCGTCCCCACGGAAGCTGGCAGAGGCTATCCGGAACGCGGCATCGAGCAGCGGATCTTCCTCCGGAAACCGGCCTATGTCTGGGGCTGGGATTGGTCGCCTCGGCTTCCGAGCTGCGGCATCACGGGCAATTGCGAAATCCGGTACGAGGGCAAAACCGAATTCGAGTCCATCCGGCTTTTCACTTCGCTATCCCCCGACGGCTCGGCCGAGGTCCGCGCCACGGTCGAGATCCGGCACAACACCATGCTCGAAGGCGCCAGCGCGACGCTGGCCCTCGAACTCGAGGACGAGGAAGGCCGTCGCTTCGCGTCGCCGGCCAAGCCCATTCTCGTCCGCAGCGGCGTCACCTTCGCGGAGGTCGCGGTCGTCATCGACACCCCCATGCTCTGGTGGCCCAACGGCGCCGGCGACCAGCCTCTCTACCAGGTTCGCGCCACGCTTGCGCTGGCCTCGGGACAGACCCTCGCGTCCGACGCGTTCGACTGGGGTCTTCGCACCGTCCGTCTCGAAGAGGAGCCTGGACGTCTGCGCTTTGTCGTCAATGGGCAGCCCATCTTCATCCAGGGAGGCAACTGGGTGCCGCCTGAACACCTTTACGGGACGGTTACGGACCGGCGGCTGGAAACGCTCGTGGACGAAGCCGCCGAAGCCCATTTCAACCTGCTTCGCATCTGGGGAGGCGGGCGTTTCGAGCGCGATGCCTTCTTCAATGCCTGCGACCGCCGCGGCATCCTGCTCTGGCACGACTTCATGTCAGCCTGTGCCCCGCTGCCCGCCGACACGCCTGGATTCACGGAACTTTTCCTCCAGGAAGTCCGCCATCAGGTCAGGCGACTTGGCAACCACCCGTCGCTGGCAATGTGGTGCGGGAACAACGAAGTCGGGGCCTGCTACCATTGGAAGAGGGAGGTCTTCAACAAGGTGCGGGATCCCGCCTGGAAGCTCTACTTCGAGGAAATACCGAGGATCATCCAGCAGGAATCCCCCGACGTCCCCTACTGGCCGACCTCCCCGTACGGATGCGCACGCCCGGGACCTCCCTCCGACATGCCCGCCAAAACGGGCGACGACCACCACTGGGTCGTGATGAAACCCGAGAAGGAATACTGGTCGTGTCCCGAATACTGGGATCAGCCCAGCATTTCGATCTTCAATTCGGAATATGGCTACGGCGGTCCCTGCTCCCTGAAATCGACCCGGGAATTCCTCGGACTCGCGAACGACGAACCGGTTCCCCTGCGCGGAGACCTGGCCCACGAGCACACCAACACGTTCTACACCGTGGAACATGTGTCCTTCGGCATCCAGGAACATTACGGACGCGATGCCGAGACTCTGGAGATTGCCGACTACATCCGCCTTGGCGGACTCTGCCAGGGGCTCAACCTCGGCTACTCGCTGGAATCCATGCGGGCCAACGCCCAGACATGGGGGGCGATTTTCTGGATGTACGACGATGCCTGGGGCGAAACGGGCTGGACCATTGTCGACCACGCCCTTCGCCGAAAAATCTCCTACTACGGCGTCAAGCGCGCACTGCGTCCGCAAAGCCTCGTCTGGCGGCTGGGCGGGGGCGCATTCGGCGGAAAGGAAAACCAGGTATTGCTGATCGGACTCAACGGATCCGGGAGCGAAATGGCCCTTCCAGTGAAAGCCGGCTGGATCAACCACGATGGATCGACCGATGACGCCTTGCAGGAGGTTCTCTGCCGCCTTGCGCCGTTTTCCACGAAAATCCTTGCCACCTACCCTCTGCCCGAGGGAGCGCAACGCGCTTCTGGCACCTATGTCGCCTTCTTCGAATCGGAGGATGGCGAGGATGCCGTTTTCTGGCGGCAGGGACGATACCGTGACACGCCGATGCCCACCGCCACCGTGCGCGTCCTCGACATGAAGACGAAAGGCGACGACCGGCTGGTCTGGCTAAAGACGGACAAGACCGCGCACGCCGTCTCGCTGGGACTCGATGCCGACCTGCGCCTTTCGGACTGCTGGTTCGACCTCTTCCCCGGCCAGCGCAAGTGCGTCCGCATCCGCGGCGGGGCCGCGCTGAAACCCGAGTCGATCATCCCCGACTGCGTCAATGGCACGCAATCTTAGCGTCGGGAAGATGCGGTCGACGACGGCACCAGGCGCAACACGCCCAGAGGCGTGATCGCGTCGCCCGCCGTGAAAAGCCTCACGCTGACCCTGTTCCTGATCGGCTCGGGGCTCTCCGTGAACGTCTTGAAGAAGGTTGGCGTCAAGCCGCTGATCCAAGGCGTCGCGCTGTGGTTCCTGATCGCGTCCATGAGCCTCGCCGCCATCGTCGGCTTCGCCTAGTGACCGATTACCGTCGCCATTGCGCGGTACTTGCGCTGCGTTTCCCGCCGTGGTAGGATTGACGCCCAATCAGTCTCGAACCGGGACGACATCAAGGAAATCAACATGACCCATCCGCTTGCGATGACTCCGCCCATGGGGTGGAACTCCTGGAACACGTTCGGCGAGAAGATCAACGAGCAGGTCGTGCTCGAAACCGCCGATCTCTTCGTGAAGCTCGGACTCAAGGACGCCGGATACGAATACATCGTCATCGACGACTGCTGGTCCCTTCGCGAACGCGATCCGAAGACGAACGAAATCGTGCCGGATCCCGTGAAATTCCCGCGTGGCATGAAGTTCGTCTCCGACTACATCCACAAGAAGGGCCTCAAGTTCGGCATGTACTCCTGCGCATCAACCAGGATCCGCTGGGGCGTCAGGCCTACGCCGCGGACACCTGCTGGGGCAACCAGGACGTGGGCACCGTCGCGCGCCTCCTCGACAACAACGAGACGGCCGTCCTCTGCCACAACTTCACCGATGCCGATCGCACCTTCCACAGCCTCCTCGAGAAACTCGGGATCTCCTACGAGAGCGGGCTCAAGCTTCGCATGAAGGATTGCTTCACCGGCAAGACCGTCTTCTCGGGCCGCGACGAGTTCTCCGTCTCCGTCCCCGCGAAGTCGTGCCGCGTCTTCCTCTGCAAGCCCGTCAAGGCCTAGGACGATGACGTGCAGGGTCTGCGGGGGGCCGGTCGAACCGGTGGCATGGGCGTTGAACCTGAAGATCGTGAGCCGCTCGGCGACGGAGTTCTTCTGTCTCCAGTGCCTCGCCGAGCACTTCAAGACGACGGTCGCCTCCCTCGAAGAGGCGGCTGCCCGTTATCGCGCCGCGGGCTGCGTCCTGTTTCCTCCCACCTGACAATTCCGACGGGAGCCTGCTCGCGAAGCCTTTTACCCCAGGGGAGGGCGCTCAGGCCCTGCGCGCCGCCGGGCAACCCGTCGTAGCCGGGTTTGTACTCTGCTGCCAGTGCTGACGCGCCCGGTACCGACGCGGCTACGACGCGTCGCCCACTCGAATGGCCGCGCCATTCGCCTCGGGATTCGAACGACTGTGAACGCCGGCCGCCGCGCCACCATAATCTGGCATTTTCATCCAGATTACGGAGACGTCGCGGCGCGTGGGCTTGCGGAGCGAGGTGGGGCGGCCAAGAGCCTGGCCGCCCACTGTCGCGACCCGGCCGGCGGGGCATGACGCCGAGCGTTTATTATAATCTCGAACAGAAATTCAAGATTACAAAGCTCGGGACAAAGATTTCTGAACCTCAAGTCCGAACCCTTTTCTCGGTCGCCGTGCCCTCTTCAACCTTCGCGGCCAGCGCGGCGCGGGATGGTCAATCGCAATTTCGTCCGTCGTGGAGCGTTTGTTGGCGAAGGTTTTGAGTCCTTGACAGTGTGCGGCCATGTCCATACACTCCTCAATACACGCAAGGTCGCTCTTGCGCGTCGTAGGGTCAATAACGCTCGGCGTTCGATTGGAGACGGGCATGAAAACGAGCAATACCTTTGCATGGCTGATACTCTTGGCGGCGACGCTGTCGAGCGCCCGCCCGACTGGGTCTGAACCGCCCGCGTACGAGCGCATCACCGCACTTGACTCGTGCGAGTACCCCTCGGTGGAGTCCGCACGAGCAGCCTGGACGCCGGCCGAGCGCGACACGCCCCCGGTGGACCGGGTCGTCCAAGGCGGCCGGCCGCAATTGGCCCTTCCTCTCAACTTCAATAGCAACAGTTCATGGCGGGTGGCATGGGACCGTGCCGGGAGTTGGGATCTGTCGCTCTGTCAAGCCATCCGTGTCCGCGTCCGGATTGAAGGCGACCGCCCCGCAGAAATGATCCTTCACCTCCACTCCGGCGACGGGTGGTACGGGGTCAACTTCGCCGCCGTTCCCGGCGAGGACTCGGTCGATCTTTTGCGCAAGAAGTTTGAAATCGAGGGCCAGCCTGGCGGGTGGGACCACATTGACCGCGTGCGCGTGTCGGTTCTGCGCGAGGACGGCGCCGAACGCATCGTGGTGTTGTCGGGGCTCGAGGCGATGACTCGGCCAGCCCGTGTGGCCGTGTATCGCAACGACTCCGGTGTGAAGGTCGAACCGGGCGTGCCTGAGTACGTTCGCCGAACCGGCGACGCACTCGACCGTCTGTCAATCGCCTACGAGATCGTCGGAGACGAGGAGGTGAGCACGGGGCGGCTCGCGGGCAAGCAGGTCGCCATTCTGCCGCTGAACCCGGTCCTGCCGGAGGCGTCGGCAGCGGAGATCGAGAAATTCGTGGCGGGCGGTGGCCGGTTGATCGTGTGCTACTGCGTCCCGGCCCCGCTGAACGGGTTGCTGGGCGTTCGCTCGTCCGACGCGCTGTCGGACGGAAACACGCTGCGGTCGTTCACCTTTGAGCCGGCGGGCGGGCGGGCGGCAGTCACCGCAAGACAGGACAGCTGGATCGCGCGTCGTGTGGCGGTGGAGGCGGAGACCCAGGTCCGGGCGGTCTGGATCGGCCGTGACGGGGCACCGTCATCCGAGCCGGCGGTCACCTCCAACACAAACGGGTTCTTTGTCGGCCACGTGCTGACGTCGGTGGACCAGCCGCACAAGGACCTGCTCCTTCAGGAGATGATCGGCGAACTATGGCCCGGGATGTGGGAGAACGTCTGCAAGGCACGTACGGCGGATCTCGGCAAGATCGCCGGCTTCAAGAACGAGGTGGAAGTGCGCAAGGCGATCCTGGCCAATCGCGCCGCCGCCGAAGACAAGACGGCGATAGACGAGCGGCTGCACGAGGCCGACCGTCTGGCGTCCGAGGCGAAGGCGGCGTTGGCCGACAAGACGAATGCGGCGCGGGCGGCGGACTGCCTGGCCAGGGCGCAGGATGCATTGACGCGAGCCTACGCGGCGAGCGTGCCGCCAAAGGCCGGCGAGTTCCGAGCCGTCTGGTGCCATAGCCCCACCGGCGTGGCGGGCATGACCTGGGACGAGGCGATCAAGCGCCTGGCGGATTCGGGCTTCAATGCGATCATTCCGAACATGAGCTGGGGCTACTCGGCGGCATACGAGAGCAGGATTCTGCCACGGGCGCCGGGCGCCGAGCACGACCCGTTGACCGAGTGCCTGGCCGCCGCCAAGAAATACGGCGTGGCCGTGCACGTCTGGCGGGTCAACTGGAACCTCTTCTGGCACGCGGGCCTGAAGCAGAGGGCCGAACTTCGCACTGCCGGCCGGCTCCAGACCGACGAGTCCGGCAAGCCGATTGACTGGCTCTGCCCCTCCAATCCAGAGAACCAGAAGTTGGAACTGGACGCGATGCTGGAGATCGCCAGGAACTACGATGTGGCTGGCCTGCACTTCGACTACATCCGCTACTCGGACCGGAGCGTGTGCTTCTGTCCGGGTTGCCGGCAGCAGTTCGAGATGCGTACGGGGGCCGCGGTGAAGAACTGGCCGGTCGATGTGACGACCGGGCCTCTGCGCGAGGCGTATCTCCAATTCCGCCGCGACAACATCACGCAACTCGTGGCTGCCGTGAGCGAGCAGGCCCGCAAGGTGCGCCCTGGCATCCAGATCTCGGCAGCCGTTTTCCCGTACTGGACCAGCGCGCGGAACGACGTGGGGCAGGACTGGAAGTTGTGGATCGAAAAAGGTTATCTCGATTTCGTATGCCCGATGCAGTACACGGACAATGGAGCCCTGTTTGAGGCGAAGACCAAACAGAGCGCCGCGTGGGTCGGAGGAAGCGTTCCGCTGATACCCGGCATCGGCGCGACCTTGGGACTTGCCCCCGACGGCACGCTCCAGCAAGTGCTGGCCGCCCGCAGGCAGGCCGATGGGTTTGTCCTTTTCAACTACGACCGGGCGCTTATCGACCATCTCGACCTCCTCCGGCTCGGGGCGACAAAGAAGAAGTGACCAGAAGGGCATGATACTCATAGGACGCAAAGAAGAAGGCTCAACAACACTGTTCGCAGAAGAGAAATGAAATACGAGGAAACCATAGGCAATCGTTGGATGGTGTTTCGTCTTCCTCATCTTTGCTGCGGCCTCGTTTCTTCAGCAAAACAATGTCCCCGCAATCGGCAGAATCATCGTCGCTGGAATTGCAGTCCCTCAGACATAGACCGGGAGTTGGGAGTTCAGGTCATCACGCATCTCGCGGAGGTTGATGCACCGCCGTACGTTCGAGGCAGACGACGTCGCCGCCAATCGACTCGGTCCGTCCGTCGGGATGCACGCGCAGCATCGCGCGGCTGGTGATTCCATAGCCGCACGTGCCGGGCCGCTGGAATTCCAGCAGCGTCCGCAGTTCTTTCCAGTCGTCCTCCTCGGCATGCGTGTCGCAGAGCAGCGGCGCGAACCCCAGGCAGTCGAACGGCGCGGCGGTGGCATCGTCGTACGGGTCGGACCAGGCGATCCACTGCCGGCTCAGCATGATGCTGCCGGCCGACAGCCCGATGAAAGGCACCCCCGCGGCATGTCGTTCGGCCAGCAACGGCACGAGGTCGGCGGCCCGCAGGGTCTCCATGCCCGCGGCGACATCCCCGCCGCTGATGAAGATCGCGTCCGCACGGGCGAGCACCGCGCGCGCGCGATCGATCGCGGCGGGTGCGGCGGTCGGCGCGAGTTCGAACGCCCTGGCCCCGGCCGCCTTGAACAACGCGCCCATGCGATGGAAGAAACCCGGATGGTCGCCGTTGGCTGCGCCGACGCAAGCCACGCGCGGACGAGCCGCGCCGCATGTTCGCAGCGCCTCGGCGAGCAGGCTCGTCGTGTGGCTGGCGTCACTTTCCGGTCCGCCCGCCAAGAGGTGTATCGGAGTTTTCACGGCGCGCGCATCGGTCCTTCGAACATGGCTTCTGAAAAACTGGCTGCGCAGCGCGCAAGCCGGTGTTTGCCCGACACCTCGGCCGGAATCGCCGCGACGAGCGCAACCGCCACGCGACCGCCGTACAGGTCGCCCAGCGCCGCGGCCAGTTCCGCGATCGCCCCGTCCCGGCCGCAGACCGCGCAGGCCGTCCATGAGTCCGTCGCGTTCTGAGTGACTTGGTACTCCAACACGTCGTTCACGCCCGACGCCCGGCGGTCCAATTCGTCCACCGTCACCAGCTGGCCTCGGGCGTCGAAGGTCACGTCATTGACGCGCCCCTCGACCGCATCGGCCACGATGCCGTCCGTCCGTCCGCACGCGCAGGGCGTCTCCGGCGGCCGCAGGCGGACGAGATCGCCCACGTCGAAGCGGAGCAGCACGCGCCAGGGGTTGCCGAAGCTGGTCAGCGCGATCCGCCCCACCCCGGGCTTCCCGAACCGAGCGGCCAGCGGCTGAAATTCAACGCGCGCGAAGGCGGCGTTCTGGTGGAAGCACCCCGCTTCGCACTGCGTCAGCACACACCCTGCCTCGGTGCAGCCGTATGAACTCATGATCGGCGCGTCGAACGCGCGACGGACCTGCCGCAGAAGGACACGCGACGGGAACTCGTAGGACGTCACGATCAGCCGCGGTTGCCAGCACCGCAGGCCGAGCTCGACGGAACGGCGTGCGAAACGGGCCAGCAGCGTCGGACTGCCTTCGAGCACCACGGGGCGGAACGCGTCCAGTTCGCGAACCATTCGCCGGATGTGCGTATCGGGCCAGGCCGCCGAGTCGAGGTGTTCGTTCAGGTACAGGAAGCGTCCCAGCCGGCGGCGGAGCATGGCCAGCGGCTTGCCGTCCGGCGACGGCACGCCGGTGGAGAGCGGACTTGTCAGGAGGGCTTCGGCGTGATCCGCCAGACCTGCCTGGGCCGCGTGGCGATTGAGCGTCCACGAGGCGGCCTCGCTGGCGTTCCACCACGCCTGGTTCCAGGTCAGGACCATCTGCTCGTCGGTGGTTCCGCTCGTGCTGACGGTGTCGATCGCGCCGCGGGCAAGGCCTTCGGCCAACGCGTGGCCGGGGGCGAGAAACGCCTCCAAACCGTGGGCGCGCAGGTGCGCCTTGTTCAGCAACGGAAGCGCCGCACAGCGCTCGTCGAGGGGAGCCTGCGGCCCCGGATCGACCGCGCGCCAATCGCGGTAGGCGGGCACGGCGGAGAGCGCCAGGTCCAGTTCGGAGGCACTCCGCAGCGCGTAGTCTTCGGGATAACGGTACAAGCCTTTCATCTCGGCAGAGAATAGCAGAGCGCCAAGCCTGTGTCCAGCATCGCGAAATCCTGAAAATCATCAGCATTTTCACCCATGTTTTCAATGGACATCGCATGAATGGGCTTGCCCCGCCTGTGGATCATGCTAACATGGAGGGCGTCTCAACCATTCCGGTTGCGACTGGCCAATTCGAGAGGAAGCAGAACATGCGGTCGACAGGACAGTGCGTGGTTTTCGAAGCCATCGGCAAGGCGGCGCTCAGGCCGTGCGAAATTTCCAGCCCGCAGGCGGGCGAGGTGCTCGTCGCAAGCGACTACACCGCGATCAGCGCAGGCACGGAGCGGGCGAACCTGATGGCGCTCCCGAACACGGGCACGGGGCACGGCGGCTACAACTGGAAGAGTTCCGGCGGCTTCCCTTTCCACCCCGGCTACTGCGGCGTCGGCCGGATCGCCGCATGCGGCGAGGGCGTCGAGAGCCTAAGCGTCGGCGACCGGGTCGTGGGCAACTGGGGTGGGCACCGCTCGCATTTCGTGCGCAAAGCCTCGGACCTGACGCGCATCGACGACGACGCGATCGATTCGCTGGACGCGTCGTTTGCGCGCATCGCGGTCTTTTCGCTCCTCGGCGTTCGCAAGCTGCGCATCGAGCTGGGCGAATCGGTCCTGGTCGCGGGGCAGGGCCTGCTCGGCGTTTTCGCGCTCCAGGTCGCCGCGCTGTCCGGGGCCGTCCCGGTCTTCGTGTCCGACTTCAATCCGGCGCGGCGTGAGTTGGCGATGAAGCTCGGCGCGACCGCCGCGTTCGCGCCGGACGAGCACTTCGTCGAGCGGGTGCTGGCCGCCACCGGCGGCAAGGGCGTCGACGGCGTCGTCGAAGTCACCGGCATCGCGAAGGCGCTGCAGCAGGCGCTGGAGTGCGTCGCCTGGGAGGGGCGCATCTCCCTGCTCGGCTGTACGCGGATCTCCGACGTGCCGATCGACTTCTACCGCTATGTCCACCGGCGCGGCGTCACGCTCGTCGGCGCGCACAACAGCACGCGCCCTTCGCTGGAGTCGTCGCCGGGGCGCCGGACGGAGGCGGACGACTACCGGATCTTCCTGAAGCTCGTCGCCTCGGGGCGGATGCAGGTCCGGCCCATCATTTCGGAGGTCGTCTCCCCGGAGAAGGCCCCGGAAGTCTACGCCCGGCTGGCGGACGACCCCCAGGCGCCGCTGGGCGTCGTCTTCGATTGGCGGCAGGTGCGCTGAATCGACAAAGGGAGCAAGCGATGGACAAAATCAAAATCGCCCAGATCGGCATCGGGCACAACCACGGATCGGAGAAGATGCGCGCAGCGCGCAGCTTCCCCGACGTGTTCGAGGTCGTCGGGGTTTGCGAGGCCGATCCGGCGTGGATGAAGTCGCGCGGGTCGCTCGATGTCTATCAGGGGCTGCCGTTCATGTCCGAGGAGGAACTCCTGGACGTCCCAGGCCTCGCCGCCGTCCTGATCGAGACCGATGTGTGGAATCTCATCCCGACGGCGCAGCGCTGCATCGATCGCGACCTGCACGTGCACATCGACAAGCCCGCCGGCGAAAACCTCGCGGCATTCGAGAAGCTCCTCGCCGACGCCAGGCGCCAGAGCTTGGTGGTTCAGCTCGCCTACATGTACCGCTACAACAACGCGGTGCAGTACGCGCGAGAGATGGCGTCCTCCGGCGCGCTCGGGGAGATTTTCGAAATCGACGCCGTCATGAGCACCGAGCATTCGCGCGACTTCCGCGACTGGCTCCGCCATTTCCGCGGCGGCGCGATGTACATCTTCGGCTGCCACTTGATCGACCTCGTGATCGGCTTCCGCGGACGCCCCGACGCGATCACCCCCTTTCTCGGCAAGACGCGGCACGAAGGCGTCGACGTCTACGACAACACGCTGGCCGTTCTAGAATACCCGAACGGCCCCTCGACCATGCGCGTGAGCTCGGTCGAGGTCAACGGCTACGGACGCCGCCAGTTCGTGGTCCTCGGCACGAAGGGCAGCATCGAGATCAAGCCCTTCGAGCGGCCTACGGTCGTGACGTACGCCGAGGGCGGCGGCGACATCTACTGCGACCGGAAGGAGGTGGTCGAGCTGTCGCCGATGGGCGGACGCTACGACGAGTTGCTGCTCGATTTTGCGCGGTGCGTGCGCGGCGAGAAGGAAAACCCCTTTGGGTACGAGCACGAGCTGCTCGTCCACAAGGCGACGCTCAAGGCTTCGGGATTCGAGGACATCGCGTGATGAAAGAAAAGACGTCATGAAACTCAAGGGAAATACGGCGTTGGTGACGGGCGCCGGCGGCGGCATCGGGCGCGCCATCTGCCTGCGGCTGGCGGCCGAAGGAGCGAGGGTCGCCGTGACCGACCTCTCGCTGGAGCGCGCTTCCGCCGTGGCGGCGGAGATCCAGGCTGCGGGCGGCGACGCCAGCGGCCAGGCCCTCGACGTCACGCGATCTGAAGAGGTGAGAAAGGCCTTCCACGACATCGTGGCGAACATGGGCCCCATCGACATTCTGGTGAACAACGCCGGCGGCAGCGCGGCGCTCCTCGGGAAGCTGAGCCGGTTCAAGGACGCCGCCGAAGAGACGTGGTCTTGGGTGATCGACTTGAACCTCCACGGCACGATGCGCTGCATCCAAGCCGTGCTCGGGTCGATGGTCGAGCGGCGCAGCGGCAGGATCGTCAACATCGCCTCGATCGCCGCGGAGGTGGGGATCATCGACCGCGTGGACTATTCCGCGGCCAAGGGCGGCGTTGTTTCGTTGACCCGCGCGCTGGCAATGGAGGTCGGCGGCGACGGCGTCACCGTCAACTGCGTCTCTCCCGGCATGATCGCGCGCAAACCGGAGGCCTCACCCTCCGACGGCACCTTCGTCGGACGCACGGGGACTCCGGCGGAAGTCGCCGCGCTCGTCGCGTTTCTCGCGTCCCCCGAGGCGGAGTTCATCACCGGCGCGAACTACACGATCGACGGCGGCCGCACGCTGGGCCCGATGGGGGCAATCCGGAAATGAACGCGAAGTGGAAGATCGGCGTCGTCTACGACTCGTCGCAGAAGAGCAAAGGGCATCACGGGACGCATTTTGCCTTCACCGGGCTCCCGGACGTCGAGATCGTCCTGGCCGATCCGAACCCCGACGGAGCCGCTGCGCGCCTGCAGGCCATCGGGGCCGTTCGGCACCACGACGACGTCCAGACGATGCTCGACGTCGAAGCGCCCGACGTGGTGGTCGTCTGCTCGCGCCTGCCCGGCGACCATTCCCCCGTGATCCGTGCGGCGGTCGAGCGCGGCTGCCACGTCCTCTGCGAGAAGCCGATGACGGATTCGCTGTCCGAGGCCGACGTCATCGCGGCTCTGGCGGCACGGCGCGGCGTGAAAGTCGCCGTGGCCCACCTGGCGCGCCATGCGCACGTCTTCCGGACGATGAAGCGCATGATCGCGCACGGGGACATCGGGCGCCCGCTCGCCTTCTACGGGCGCGGCAAGGAGGACGAGCGCGGCGGCGGCGAGGACTTGACGGTGCTGGGCACGCACATCCTGGACATCGGCATCGACCTCTTCGGCATGCCGGACTACGTCTTCGCGGACGTTTCGGTGGATGGCCGTCCGATCGTCGCCGGCGATCGGCTGGCGACGACGGAGCCCATCGGCCTCTGCGCGGGGGACTGTGTCTGGGCCTCCTTCCGGTTTCCGCAGGGCGTGCAAGGCGTCTTCGAAAGCCGCAAAGGCCTCTGCACGGGCCCCGTCCGGATGGGCGTCACGGTCGTCGGAACAGCCGGGGCGCTGGCGATGCGCTACGACGACGCGCGTCATCTGCGCATCTGCCGCGCGTCCGACGTGCCGGAGGACGAGGCGCATTTCGAGACGCTCGAACTGCCGCCCGAGGACCGGGCGCTTCCGCCTGGGGCCGCGCCGCTGGACTACGCGCATTACGGGCCGCGTCCGAGCCGCTACTTCGCGGACAACAACCGCTTCGCGGCGTGGGATCTGCTGCAAGCCATCGAGGAGGACCGCCAGCCGCGGTCGAGCGTTTACGATGCCATCCACGTGCTCGAGATGATCCACGGCATCTACGCGTCTTCGCTGACCCGCCGCGCAGTCGCCTTCCCGCTGTCCGACCGCTCGCATCCCCTGAGAGCGTGCGAAAATCCAACAATCTGAAAGGCACACGATGGCGACCACGGTGGCGGCGTATTATTTCGGCAACTATCACCCGGGCGATGCGCGAAACGCACGGCAAAAGGGCCCGGACTGGACCGAGTGGAAGCTCGTGCGCGAGGCGAAGCCGCGCTTCCCCGGCCACCGCCAGCCGCGCGTGCCGCTGTGGGGGTATGGCGACGAATCGGATCCGGCCGTGATGGCGCGCAAGATCGACGCGGCGGCGGACCATGGCGTCGACGTCTTCCTTTTTGACTGGTATGCCTACGAAGACGGCTTCTTTCTGGACGGGGCGCTGGATCGGGGATTCCTCGCCGCGCCGAACCGCGACCGGATGAAGTTCGCCCTGATGTGGGCGAACCACGACTGGACGGACATCCATCCCGCGCGGCGCGGCGTCCGTCCCGCACGTCTCTACCCCGGGGCGGTGACGCCGGCGCGCTTCCACGAGATCGCGGATCACGTCATCACGCGCTATTTCCCCCACCCCGCCTACTGGCGGGTCGAGGGGCGTCCGTATTTCTCGATCTACGACCTCAACCAGTTCCTCGCCAGTTTCGGAGGCGTGGCGGCGGCCCGGCAGGCGCTGGAGGCGTTCCGCTCACACGCCCTGATGGCCGGCGTCGGCGACATCCATCTGAACGCCGTGGCGTGGGGAAAACCGATCCTGCCCGGCGAGCGCGTGCCCGTCGGAATCGAAGACCTCGTCGGCGATCTCGGATTCGACTCTGCCACGTCATACGTCTGGGTCCACCACGTATCGCTCCCCGAGCTGGTGACGGACTACGACTGGGTGCGCGACCGCTATCTGGAACAGGCGCAGAAGCTGGCGGCCCGCCTGAAAGTTCCGTACTATCCGAACGTCTCGATCGGCTGGGATCCGAGTCCGCGATGCCACCGGGACGACGACTACGGCACCGAGGGCTATCCGTTCTCGGCGACCATCGGCGGCGACACGCCCGCGCGGTTCGGCGAAGCGCTCCGGCGCGTCGAGCCGCTGCTGGAGACGCTTCCGCCCGCGCAACGGATCGTGACCGTCAATTCCTGGAACGAATGGACCGAAGGCAGCTATCTCGAGCCGGACACGCGCCACGGCATGGAGTATCTGGAGGCGCTCCGCGCAACGCGGGGACGCGGAGAGCGCGGAGAACGCGGAGGGATGGGATGAGTGGAAGAGGCAACGCGGAGACGCGGGGAGCGCGGAGGGATGGGATAGGCAACGCGGAGACGCGGAGAAGGCCGCGCTTGGGCGAAAGTACGCGCGGGTTTCGCTCAAGGACGTGCGCGCGCTGGGCATCGACGAGATTTACGTCTTCCGCACGGCGAAGTCGCATGAGAAATACATCACCGTCG